>CALINB010000295.1 GCA_938045325.1 uncultured Rhodospirillales bacterium
GGCCCGAAACTAATGACCTTCATGTTTGAAGGGGCGGCCCGACCTGATTGAGATGCAACGCCGAAGCAGCTTGGATTTTAACCGAAAATCGAAGAAATCCTCAGTCTTTGGGAAACTCGAAATGAAATCGAAACTTCAGTAAAGAATTCGGCTTGACCCCGTACCTAGGTACAGGGTGTAGGATGAAACTATGTTGAAATCATTAGAAGGTATGACCGTCGGCAAGGTCGCCCGGGAAGCAGACGTCGGGGTGGAGACCGTGCGTTTCTATGAGCGTAAGGGTCTGATCAAGCGACCACGGCGCCCTTCGAACGGTGGCTTTCGCGCCTACCCCACTGATGTGGTGGAACGCATCCGATTTATCCGCCAAGCCCAAGAACTCGGGTTCTCGCTTCAAGAGATTAAGGAGCTGCTGTCATTGCAAGCAGACCCTGCGACGGATTGTGCCGATGTTCGAGAGCGGGCACAGACCAAACGCAATGAAGTGAAAATCAAAATTGCTCAACTTCGAAAAATTCAAAAAGCACTGGACACATTGATTGCCGCCTGCCCGGGAAAGGGGCCCACGCGCTCTTGCTCCATCCTCGAAGCGTTTGAGCAACCCAAAACAAAAAAGAAATCACCGATTCAGAAAGGGAGATAAGTTATGGCGACGAAACGCAAGATCGAAATCTTCAGCGCCGGATGTGCAGTTTGCGAAGATGTCATCGCCCAAGTGAAAAAGGCCGCTTGCCCATCCTGCGAGACCACGGTCCTCGACATGAACGACGCCGGTATCGCCACGCGGGCTAAAAACCTTGGCATTCAATCGGTTCCCTCCGTCGTGATCGACGGCAAGTTGGCCGATTGTTGCTCAGAGCGCGGGCCGGACTTAGATGCACTCAAAGAGATAGGCTTGGGTAAACCACTGATTTAGTCATTTTATTATATTGATCTCTATCAATTAAGTATCAGTCGGAAAAGTGTATTGCATGTGAAATCTAAGTGCTGATTTGAGAATAAATAATGATGAAAAGGACAGTCTTATGAAATCATTACCGCTTAAAGCCACGTTCATATTTTTGTGGTTGAGCGTACCGACGATTGCTTTGGCGGATCAAAGCACCGGTTATTCCGGTCGTCATATGATGTGGGATGGCGGCTGGCATGGCATGTTTTTCGGCCCGCTTATGATGATTATTTTCTTGGCGATTGCCGTCGCCGTGGTCGTTCTCATTATCCGCTGGCTCGGCGGTTGGGAGCATGGCTCAAGCTCAAGTGCGAAATCAAGTGATAACCCGTTGGATATTCTCAAAAAACGGTTTGCCCATGGCGAGATCGACAAGGACGAGTACGAAGAACGGCGGCGCGTGTTGGAAGGCTGAACCTCACCCTGCGCAGCAGGAAAGTTTGCTGACATCTTTATCAAACGTCTGAGCCGCCAGCTTGAGGCCTTCTACCGTGGTGAGATACGGAAAAATCATCTCGGCCAAATCCGCAACCGTCAGTCCATGTTTGATCGCAAGTGCGGCGGTCTGGATACTGTCGGCGCCCTCGGGCGCGAGGATATGGGCGCCTAACAGCCGATCGGTCTTCCCATCGGCGACTAGTTTAATGAGTCCCCGTGTGTCTTTTGCCGCCAATGCACGGGGGACATGCTCCAAAGGCAACACTGACGTGCGAACTTCCAAGCCTTGTTTTTGGGCCTGGGATTCCGTGAGACCGACGCCGGCAACTTGCGGATCGGTAAAGGTCACCGCCGGCATCGCGGTCGCGTCGTAGCGTTGGTTATCGCCGTTGAGCGCATTCAAGGCCGCGAGCTTGGCACCATAGGCCGCCATATAAACGAACTGGTCACGCCCCGTGACATCACCTGCGGCATACACGCCTTTCTTGGTCGTGCGCATCCGGTCATCGATCTTGATGCCATGATTGGGTAACAGTTCGATACCGGATTCTTCTAGGCCCATATCGTCTGTGTTCGGCCGCCGACCGGTAGCAATCAAAACTTTATCCGCTTCGATCGTTTGTTCCTCACCATTCAACTCGACCCGTAAGGCAACCCCGTTGGAAATGCTTTTAATGTCCTTGTATGCAAGCCCGCCCAGAACCGTCATACCCTCTTCACGGAAGTAACCGGTGAGGGCTTTGCTGATCTCCGGTTCGGTTTCCGGCAGCAAGCGGCTGCGAAACACGATGGTCACGTTAACGCCAACACGCGCGAACATCTGCGCGATCTCGGCACCGATATACCCGCCGCCGATCACCAATAGGGAGTCCGGCAGTTCCTCAAGTTCAAAAGCGGTGGTGCTGGTGAGATAAGGCACCTCTTTCATCCCGGGGATAGACGGGATGGCTGAATGGGAGCCGGTCGCGACAATGACCCGGCCTGCAGGGACCGTTTGCCCGTCAACCTCGACGCCACCCTCAATCAAACGGGCTGATCCCTCAAGATAGGTCACGTTGTCGTATGCCGGTAACAGGTCGGCGTATTTTGCCTGGCGCAGACTACTGACCAATTCGTCCTTTTGCGCGATTACCGCTCTCCAGTCCTCGATGCGGACTTCACCCTGAATGCCGTCAAAGCGCGAGGCGGCTTTCGCCTGATGCAGTGTTTCGGCGGCGCGGATCAAGTTTTTCGATGGCACGCAGCCGACGTTGACGCATGTGCCACCGATGGTGCCGTGGCCGATGAGGGCCACGCGCGCGCCTTGCTCGGCAGCCGTAATGGCGGCTGAAAACCCAGCCGATCCCGATCCGATCACGGCGAGATCGTATTGGCCGTTTTCTTCTGTCGACGGACAGCATGCGTCATTCATGAGACTGTTTTCTCTATATCTGTTTGTTTTCGTTTTGCCGAACGTAGATAAAAGGCGTAGGCGGCGACAGCGGCGGCGGCGGCAAAAGTAATACGAAACGCGTAATGAAATTGAAGCCAATAGAGAAGTGCCGATAAGGCAATGACGGCGATGACAATAACCGCCAGTGGCGACGGTCCCTTTCTGCCGGAACGCAGATAAAGCGAGTAAGCAACCAGCCCCATCGAGGCGAACATAATAGGAAACACAACGTAATCGATCCCACTAACCCAGGCCGATAGGCCGAGCACCCCAAAAAGAATGACTAGAACTGGCGTGAAGCAACAAATTGCGGCAATAATTGTTCCGCCGCAGCCAGTACATAACTGTTTATCGATCTTCATGCCTTACCCTTCTTGCTTTCCGTGTTCTATGGGGGCAGAGGCGTCTTTGTTCTTGTGCTGCCGAACCACCTTAAAGATGAGAACGCCCATCGTTATGGCCAACGCGGTGGACACGATGCCGTCAAACCCACCGAGCCAGGCAATGGCACCCGTCAACATTGAGCCAGCTGCAGTTACACCTACAACACAAACCATACACGCCGGCAGGGCCACCCCGCCGATCACCAGCATGCCGAGGAATTTATCGTGCATGTCGAACCTCACATTTCTTTAACTGCGTCAACACCTCAGCCCGTTCTTTACTGAACGAGTTTTGACGGGAAACCATTTTCTGTTGTTGCGTTTGTTAAAGCCGCAACGGTGGTTTGGGAATCGTCAAACGTAACCACCGCCTTCTTTTCGGCGAAAGAAACCTCGACCTTGCGAACGCCCTTCACCTTGGTCAGGCTTTTTTTGACGATGTAGGGGCACGTGACGCAGGTCATTTTTTCTACAGCCAAGGTCACGGTTTTCTCGGCGGCAAATCCTGTAACGGGTGCGAGTAGAAAGACCGATAAGAGAATGAGTTTGTTAATCGTTTTCATTGGCAATTCCTCTTTATATGTCCAATAGAACGGGAGCCACATAGTTGAAAGCGACGGCGGCAACCACAAGGATGCTCGCCATCCAAAGGGCGGTCTTGGCAACGCGGTTCGAACTTGGCGTCCCGCACGTACCGTCGGGACCACACGCTTCCAACTTCGGCTTGCGGTAAACAAAGTAGAAACCACCACCCAGACAGACGACCGTAAACGCGACAAAATACGGCTGGTACGGCGCCAAGGCGGTGAGGTTGCCTATCCAGGCACCACCGGCACCAAGACTGAAAAGCACCAACGGCAGGATGCAACAGGACGAAGCCGCCACGGCACCAAAAACACTGCCCAACGAAAACAGTGTTTTCCCTGTGTTGCCTACTTGATGAGTGCCATCGACAGAGACCTCTTTATTGCCAGGATTGATTGGGGCTACATCCATTTGGGAAAATCTCCGTTTATTCAATTGCCTTTAATATAGGACCTGTAGTAACTACAGATACAAGAGGAGAATTACATGGCAAAGATCACAAAATCGCGAGCCCTGACCTTGAGTATCGGGGAGCTGTCGAAACGGACCGGCTGTAATATCGAAACCATCCGTTTCTACGAAAAAATCGGGATATTACCCTCTCCACCGCGCACAGCTGGTGGTCACCGGGTCTATGGTGAAGATCATCTCAAACGGCTGACCTTCGTGCGCCGCTGCCGTGATCTCGGTTTTACCTTGGATGAGGTTCGTGCATTGCTCAGTTTAGTTGACGGCGGAGATTATACTTGTGCAGAGATAGAAAAAATCACCTTGGAGCATCTCGGGGAAGTCCGCCAGAAGATTTCCGATTTAAAAAAACTCGAACGCGTTCTCAAAGAGATGGCATCACAATGTAGTGGCGGCACAGTGCCCGAGTGCCCGATCATCGATGCCTTGAGCAAAATTTAATATGCCAAGATTTATAATCACCCAAGAGATTCGACCAAAAAGTAAGTGATTATCATTTGGGCTCAACCATCCAGGAATTACTGAAAACCATAAGCGATCGTAACTAGAGAAATAGCGCAGCCAACAAATATCCAAGCAATGAATCGAACCCGTTTTAGCATCATTACTTCCTCTTCCTCTCCTCAAACTTTTTTATCCACTCACGGGCCATTGCTTGGGCTTTTGAAACGTCAGCTGAGGATAAAATATTAGCAGCAATATCTTTGCCCTTAATTGCTAGTTTATGTCCATTTGCAGCGGCAAGATTGAACCACATGTGGGCCTTTATATAATTCAGTAGAACGCCATGGCCTTGGCCATACATAACCCCGAGGTTGTACTGCGCTCTCACATCCCCCTGCTCGGCAGCCTTGCGATACCACTTCGCTGCTTCCTCGTAATCCTGCGGAACGTCTTGGCCGTTGTCATAGATAATCCCAAGGTTGTACTGCGCTTTTGCATCCCCTTGCTCAGCGGCCTTGCGATACCACTTCACTGCTTTCTTGAAGTCTTGCGGGACGCCTCGGCCTTTATTGTACAAAGTTCCAAGATTAAACTGCGCTATTGCATCTCCTTGCTTGGCAAGGGGCCTCCACTCACGCAAAGCGGTGGCGTAGTCACCTCTGTCGTAAGCAGCTACACCTTTCTCGAAATCAGCTGCTGCCACAGATGCCGCGAGCAGCAGCACGATGAATACCAGTGTGATGCGGGATAGAGCTGACATTTACAACCTCCCATGACGAGACCAAAATTTAATTGCCAAGATTTGTCCCTGCTTATGAATTTCATTTATAGAACATCGTCTTACCGTGGAACTCGCGCGTTGATTTGATCGTGCCGATTTTGAATTTCTTTGGGCCAGGTGCTTTTGATGTAAGCAAGGGACGCAAGAATTTCGTCGTCACTAAGAACGCCCTTAAGGCCGGGCATATCACTCTGGTATTGCCCTTCTGGAAGAAGCGATGCGGGGCCGTATTTTGTCATTTTAAATAGAAGCTTGTCTGGATGGTGCCAGGTATGGCCGGTGGCATCATGAGGGGGAGCCGGCAAGCGGCCATTGGGAAGCCGTTGTTTCCAATTCGGTTGGCCTTCTAACTTGGCACCATGGCAGGATGCACAGTGTTTTGCATAAACTGTTTTTCCCAAAACAACTGACTTTTTGTTCGTCGGATCAATAACAACATCCTGCTCGTTATCAGGTAAATTCCAAAGGTATATCGCGCTAACACTGCAAATGATGACAAATACAGAAACCAAAAGTATTTGGGTGCGTTCAGATGTTTTCATAAAATTTTATTCCTCATCTGGTTCCATTGATGGTGGGTAATAATGCATTTGGTTATTTTCAATGATCGCACCAACCGTTGGATCGAAAATAACTTCGCGTTCCTTATCCACCCACTTCCAAAGAAGTATTGCTGCAATTCCGCAGATAATTATTGCCCCAAAAATGAAAAATGTATTTGTGCGCCCAGACATTGATCAATAGGCCTTTCACCGACATTCATCCCAACTTCCCATCCTGACTGTCTTCAGTCTCAAAGTTTGTACGTGCGTAGCCGCAGGGCGTTGCCGATCACGGAGACCGACGATAGACTCATTGCAGCCGCAGCAATGATTGGTGAAAGCAAAATTCCAAAAACGGGGAATAAAACCCCTGCTGCAATCGGCACACCCAGCGCGTTATAGATAAAGGCGAAGAACAAATTCTGACGGATGTTGCGCATCGTCGCATGGGCCAGCCGCCGAGCCCGGGCAATGCCTCGAAGATCACCTTTCACGAGTGTGAACCCGGCACTCTCCACCGCGACATCGGCACCGGTTCCCATGGCGATGCCAACATCAGCCTGGGCCAGCGCCGGCGCATCGTTGACACCATCACCGGCCATGGCGACCTTCGCGCCACCGGCCTGGAGTTCTTTAATGAGCTGTGCTTTGCCTTCCGGCAGAACGTCGGCAAGAAATTTATCAAGGCCCAATTTCTGCGCTACCGCCTTTGCAGTTACTGCATTATCACCTGTCGCCATGATGACGTGCATCCCTTCTTCTTTAAGAAGCGCAAGAGCTTCGACCGTTGTCTCCTTAATTGGGTCTGCGACGGCGACCAACCCGGCAACATTTCCGTCGACAATGACAAACATTGCCGTTTTGCCTTCGCTGCGAAGACTATTGGCCTTGTCAGCTAATTTTCCAGGTTCCAGACCAAGCTGAGTCAGCAAAGCGGGGTTACCCAAAGCAACGTTTTTTCCACCAACGTTGCCGGTTACCCCTTTGCCGGTTACGGCATCGAACTCGTCGGCCTTCGTAACCGTGAGGCCGCGGTCATCGGCTCCCTTCACGATTGCCGCTGCCAGTGGATGTTCGCTGCCCCGCTCCAGAGAAGCGGCGAGGCTTAGCACTTCGTCTTTCGATAAAGCTGCGCTACCGATAACATCAGTCAGCACTGGCTTTCCGAGAGTCAACGTGCCGGTCTTATCGACCATCAGTGTGTCGACTTTAGAAAATCGCTCCAACGCTTCGGCATCTTTGATCAAAACACCGGCCTGGGCACCCCGTCCCGTTGACACCATAATCGACATTGGTGTCGCGAGCCCCAGAGCACAGGGACAGGCAATAATCAGTACCGAGACGAAGGCAATAAGTGCATAGCTGAATGCCGGGGCTGGCCCATAGATCGACCAGATGATGAAAGCGGCAATCGCAATCAAAATTACCGCTGGCACAAACCAGGCAGCGACAATATCGACAAGCTTCTGGATCGGTGCGCGGCTGCGTTGTGCTTGTGCGACCATGTCAACGATGCGTGATAGCATCGTTTCTGCACCGACCCGCTCGGCCCGCATCAGAAACGATCCGGTTCCGTTTAGTGTACCGCCGGTCACGGGCTCACCCGCAACTTTCTCAACCGGGATCGGTTCTCCCGAAAGCATGGACTCGTCCACTGACGAGCGGCCTTCGGCTACCGTTCCATCGACGGGGATCTTTTCGCCGGGACGGACGCGTAAAACATCGCCCGCCATGACGTCATCGAGGGGAATTTCCTCTTCAGTTCCATCCGATCGCACGACCCGTGCAGTTTTAGGGG
>CALINB010000296.1 GCA_938045325.1 uncultured Rhodospirillales bacterium
GCGGCAAATGACATTTGAAAACTTGGCCCGAGAACACTTTCGGGTTGAAATACCAATACGACAGCGGCGGCCCAGGCGACCATGCGCATGGAAATTCCGCGACGGTCAAGCATGACGGCCAACAACACCAGCGTAATCATCAAAAACGCGCGTAAAGTGGGAATGGATGCTCCCGAAATGAGCGCATATGCTAGAGCCCCGGGGATTGCAAACGCGGCCGCCCATTTTTTGATGGAAAAGCGCAACGCGACATAAGGAATTAAGACGAGCAAGCCCCGCAAACCAATGAACAAAATTCCAGCGACTAACCCAATATGGAGCCCCGAAATCGCCAATAAATGCGCTAAGCCGGACTCGCGAACCTTGCGCATTGTGTTCTCCGGAATAGCACTGCGATCACCGGTCATTAAGGCAGTTGCAATGGTGCCCGCAACACTGTTATCGAATTTCAGTATTTTTTCCGTTATCGCCTGACGCCATTTGGCGATGTGCGTTTGTATCGAAAGCGTCCGATCCGGTGTCTCTTTGGTTAGCAAATGGGCTTTACCAAGCGAAAATCCGACGGCGCCAAGCTTATTGAAGTACGATTGCCGTTGGAAATCGAAAGCGCCGGGTGCGGCCGGGGCTGGTGGCGGAGAGAGGCTTGCGCGAATGCTTATCCAATCACCAGGCTTAATTTTAATTTGCTCACCCTGGAGGCTTATGCGAATTCTGTGCGGCGTTTTATGCACTCCAATGCGATGGATCCGCACCCGCTCCAGTGTAATGCGCCGTTTTTTCGGAAATTGCTCCACTCGCAGAACTTTTCCCTGAACCGTCGTGTAATTGATTTTCCTTTCAAGAACCGGGGCATCGACTTGAAAGGCACGCCATTGAACAGCGGAAAACCCCAGCGATACCACTGACAACGAAATCAAGAGAAGCATCCAACCGTGCTGGCGGCGCATCACATATGAACCAAAACCAAAGACCGCTAATCCGGTTATGCCGAGCCAAAGAGGCGGCTCGACACCCAAACCAAAATACACAGCTATACCGATAATCATGAATACCGGCAGCCACAGCGGCCACCGGTCGGCCTCGCGCCCAAGAATGCGCGTGATCACGCCCATAACGGCTTATCCCCCTGGTATGGCGCCTTATCAGGCTGCATCAGTGAGGTATATGTGCTAAACAGCCCCCGCCATATCCTTGCCCACTCAATTTTGGAAATCTTAGCGCATAAATCATGACTGTCGTTACCCGATTCGCCCCCTCGCCCACGGGCTTCCTCCATATCGGCGGCGCCCGCACGGCGCTCTTTAACTGGCTATACGCCCGCCATCACGGCGGCAAATTCCTGCTGCGCATCGAGGATACCGACCGTAAGCGCTCAACCCCGGAGGCTGTTGAAGCTATTTACGAAGGTCTTAGCTGGCTGGGGCTCGATTGGGACGGTGAAGCTGTTTCGCAGTTTGAACGCGCCGGCAGGCACCGCGAAGTCGCCCAGGCGCTACTCGAGGGGGGGCATGCCTATCGCTGCTATTGTAGCCCCGAGGAGCTGACGGCCATGCGCGAAAAGGCCCGCGCCGAAGGTCGCCCCATGCGCTACGACGGCACCTGGCGTGATCGCGACCCGGCGGATGCTCCGGCCGGCGTCGACCCCGTGATCCGCCTCAAAGCCCCGCGAGACGGTGAAACCGTTATTGAGGACCTGGTGCAAGGTAAAGTTACCATTGCCAATGATCAGCTCGACGACATGATCTTACTCCGTGCCGACGGCACGCCAACGTATATGCTGGCTGTAGTCGTCGATGATCACGATATGGAAATCACACACGTCATTCGCGGTGATGACCACTTAAACAACGCATTTCGCCAATCACAGCTTTATCGGGCGATGGATTGGGATGTGCCGGCGTTTGCTCACATCCCCCTCATTCATGGTGCCGATGGCGCAAAGATGTCGAAACGGCATGGCGCTCTGGGCGTCACGGAATATCGAAACGACGGCATGCTGCCTGAAGCATTGCGGAATTACTTGCTTCGTCTTGGTTGGGGCCATGGTGATGATGAAATCATCTCGACCGAACAGGCCATCGAATGGTTCGACCTCGATAATGTTGGCAAAGCGGCGGCACGGTTCGATCCGGCAAAGCTTTTGAGCTTAAATGCCCATTATATCCGTGAGGCCGACAACCAAGACTTGTTGAAATTACTCATGCCGGCCTTTCAGGAGCGATATCAGGGGGGGCTTGCCGAAGAGGCCGAAAATCGGGTAAAAAAGGGCCTATCAGGGTTAAAAGAACGGGCCAAGACAACCATAGAACTCCTTGATAATGCAGGGTTTTATGTAGTACAACGACCCATTGAGTTGAGCCAAAAGGCTGAGAAACTTTTAGATAAGGATGCAAAAAACCGATTAAAAAAACTAAAGGGGCATCTTGAGAGACTATCCGATTGGACTCAGTCGGAGATCGAAGGATTAGCCCGGCAGTTTGCGGAAGAAGAACAAGCAAAGTTAGGCCAAATTGCTCAACCCCTGCGCGCCGCATTAACGGGGTCTCATATTTCACCGGGTGTTTTTGAAGTCATGGAAATACTCGGCAAAAACGAAACCTTGGGCAGAATTGAAGATGCCCTGAATTCATAACCCGACTGTTCCTGCCAACGATTTTGGCTCGAAACAGCGCTAGATAAGTTTGGAAACAATAACAAACGATAACCCGAGGAGGGCTGCTAATGGCAAAGAAAGCAAGAAAGAAAACGAAAAAGGCAACGAAACGGAAAACGGTAAAAAAAACGTCTAAAACGACGGCAAAAAAATCAGCACCGAAAAAAGCAGCCACGCGCAGCACCAATCAATCAGTAACACTCATTGATCATGCGAATGATCGTGAATACGTTATGCCGGTCATGTCTGGCTCTATTGGACCCGATGTCATTGATGTTCGCCGCTTATACGGTGATATGGGTTATTTCACATACGATCCAGGTTACACCTCTACCGGCAGCTGTGAATCGGCCATTACATACATCGACGGCGAAGAAGGAATTCTTCAGTATCGCGGCTATCCCATTCAGGATCTCGCAGAAAAATCCGATTATATGGAATCCTGCTACCTCCTGCTTTATGGGGAATTACCGACAAAATCAGAAAAAGCGAAGTTTGTGCATGACATTACTTACCATTCGATGCTGCACGAACAAATCAACAACTTTTATCGTGGCTTCCGCCGGGATGCTCATCCCATGGCCATTGTTTGCGGTGTCGTCGGCGCCCTTTCCGCCTTCTATCACGACAGCATCGATATTTCGAACCCGCATGACCGTTTGGTTGCCTCCTATCGTATGGTAGCAAAAATGCCGACCATTGCGGCCTGGGCTTATAAATACTCACAAGGTCAGCCGTTCATTTATCCGCGCAATGACCTTGATTATGCCTCAAACTTCCTGAACATGATGTTTGCAACACCATGCGAGGAATATGAGATTAATCCGACCATCGCAAAGGCGATGGACTTAATCTTGATGCTTCATGCCGATCACGAGCAAAATGCTTCCGCATCAACCGTGCGGATCGCCGGTTCCAGTGGCGCCAACCCGTTTGCCTGTATGGCCGCCGGTGTTGCTTCGCTGTGGGGCCCTGCCCATGGCGGCGCCAACGAAGCCGTGCTGAATATGCTAACGGAAATTGGCGAGCCGAAAAACATCAAGAAGTTCATTCAGAAAGTTAAGGATCCAAAGGACCCGACCCGCCTGATGGGCTTCGGCCACCGGGTCTATAAAAACTACGACCCGCGTGCGCGTATTATGATGAAAACGTGCCATGATGTCTTAAAAGAACTCGGCATTAAAAACGAGCCGTTCCTCGACATTGCAATGGAACTCGAAAATATCGCTCTCAGTGAAGACTATTTCATCGAGCGTAAGCTTTACCCGAACGTGGATTTCTATTCCGGCATCATTTTCCGGGCGATTGGTATTCCGACAAGTATGTTCACCGTTCTCTTTGCGGTCGCGCGCACCGTCGGTTGGATTGCTCAATGGAATGAAATGATTGAAGATCCGCATCAAAAAATCGGCCGCCCGCGCCAGCTTTACACCGGCGAAGTCGACCGCAAATATGTGCCGATCAATAGGCGTTAATTCGCTGTCAAGGCAAGCTAACGGCGCTTCTAATGAAATGTTGGAAGCGCCGTTTTCTTATGCGGTATCGGATTCCTGTTGTTTGCGCGCATCGGCATACTTATCGACAATCTGCAACACGAC
>CALINB010000297.1 GCA_938045325.1 uncultured Rhodospirillales bacterium
AGTAGGCGCGAACATCAACATCGAAGCCGATCGTGTACATGTGGTGAGCCCACACGACGAAACCGATGACGCCGATGGCCACCATCGCATATGCCATCCCGAGATAACCAAAGACCGGCTTTTTCGAGAAGGTTGAAATGATGTGGCTCATAATGCCGAAGCCCGGCAGGATCATGATGTAGACTTCGGGATGGCCAAAGAACCAGAACAAGTGCTGGAACAGAACCGGCTCACCGCCGCCCTCTGGCTTGAAGAAGGCCGTGCCAAAATTCCGGTCGGTCAGCAACATCGTGATGGCGCCGCCCAAAACCGGCAATGCTAATAACAACAAGAATGCGGTCACCAATGTCGCCCATACGAAAAGCGGCATCTTGTGCAGAGTCATGCCTGGCGCGCGCATGTTAAAAATCGTTGTAATGAAATTCACAGCACCCAGGATCGACGATGCGCCCGCCAAATGGAGCGCGAAGATTGCCATATCCACCGCTGCACCATCATGCCCATAGCCGGTGTTGGAAAGCGGTGGGTACATGGTCCATCCCGTGCCAGCTCCTCCACCGATCAAGGCTGAGCCTAGAAGCAACAAAAAGGCCGGCACCAGCAGCCAAAAGCTGATGTTGTTCATGCGCGGAAACGCCATATCCGGCGCACCGATCATCAACGGCACAATCCAGTTACCAAAACCACCGATAACCGCGGGCATGACCACGAAGAATACCATGATCAATCCATGCGCGGTAACAATCGTATTCCAGAGATGTCCGTCGGGCGAACCGTCTTCCCGGGTCATGTATTGAACCCCGGGCTCCATCAGTTCCATCCGCATATAGACGGAAAATGCCCCGCCGATCAGACCGGCTATGACAGAGAAGACAAGGTACATCGTGCCGATGTCCTTGTGGTTTGTAGAATAAACGTAACGACGCCAACCCGTGGGGGTATGATCGTCGAGTCCGTGCGCGTTTGCTGCTGTACCTTCAGCCATGATGACCTCTTATCCTTCGTCTTTACTTTGACAATGCGTGCTCTGCGACCTTTACGGTAGCCTCGGCAGGCGCTTCGGGTTCATCAACCCGCGCGAACTCTTGTTTCGCCTTCTTCACCCAGGCATCAAACTCCGCCGGAGGCACGGCTTTAACCATAATTGGCATATAGGCGTGATTGACGCCGCAAAGTTCCGAACAGAAACCATAGTAAGTTCCAACCCTATCAATTTGCACCCACGTCTCATTCAACCTGCCCGGAGTGGTATCGACCTTCACTCCAAAGGAGGACATCGACCAATTGTGAATGGTATCCGCGGAGGCGAATAGCAGCCTAATTTTCTTGCCTACCGGAAGCACAACAGGATTATCGGTATCCATCTGCCTTTTTTGGCCCGGCTTCAACTCTTCTTCCGGTATCAAATTAGCATCAAACCCAAAATTGCCATGGTCCGGATACTGATACTCCCAATACCATTGATGTCCGACAACTTTAAGCGTCATCTCGCCATCCTCAATCCGGTCAGCAAAATATAACAGCTTCATCGAGGGGATGGCGATTGCCACCAAAATAAGCACCGGAACAACGGTCCAAGCGATTTCAAGCAGCGCGTGATGCGTTGTCGTCGACGGCGTCGGATTGCGGCTCTCGCGAAACCGAATACTGGCATACATCAACAAGCCTAAAACGAAAACCGTAATGACCGTGATGACAATCAACAGGGCGTCATGCAACTCAACAATCATAGCTGCCGTCGGCGAGGCCGCCGGCTGTAGCCCCATTTGCCATGGGGTTGGTTCGCTAGCCCAAGCCTGTCCGGCGAAGATCGCCAATAACAGGACGGAAACAGTAACGAGAAACCTATTCACCCTGTACTCTCCCACATCCACCCGCCGCCAGGATCAGATTTCAGGTGTCGCCACCCTCGCACTCCCCGCTCGGCGCATTTTCAAAACTCTAACGCAGACATGCCATAATCTACGGTCAAACCCACCGGTGGCAATATCTAACGCCATGCAATAGCACGCCTTTATAACAGTCGTGCCAGGACATGGCGTCCATCGCGACACTATGTCGCAAAAACAATGGAATTGCCATGCCTTAGGAGATGATCGTGATTTCCCACAGCATTCTCTCTCGGCAATAATATGCGTGCCGTCATTCCGAAAGTTTTATAATGTACACCTGGTTAATGAGGGGACTCGACGATCATATGCGATATCTATTGCGATTGACCCGACTGTGCTAATGTCCGTACAAGACAGCATCCGGTCAGTTCATTCGCCTATTAAACGCACCGGTCGCTTTATTTGGGCAACATAGTAAGGATAACTCGGCATGACCGATCTGACGAAAACGGATGAGCTGTTCTTCACGCGGGGCGGCCTTGATCGCGGGCGGATCGAGTCCCTGGCCGGAGAGGCACTTTCCGGTGCCGATGACGGTGAACTCTATCTCGAATATTGCCAATCCGAGAGCATCTCTTTCGACGATGGTCGTATTCGCAGTGCCAGTTTCGACACGACGCAAGGTTTCGGATTGCGGGCGATCTCCGGCGAAGCGGCGGGTTACGCGCATTCCTCCGAACTTTCCGAGGCCGCGATCAAGCGTGCCGGCGAAACAGTGCAAGCCGTACGTGCCGGACATGGCGGTACCCATGCAGACGCGCCCGTCGGCACAAATGCTAATCTGTACACCGAGACCAATCCCCTTGGTGAAGTCGCCTTCGAGGACAAGGTCGCGCTCCTCACTGAGATTGACGGCTATCTGCGCGCCAAAGATCCCCGTGTCGGCCAAGTCATGGCAAGCATCTCAGGTGAATGGCAGGCCATCCAAATTATCCGCCCTGACGGCTACCGTGCGGCGGATATACGCCCGTTGGTTCGCCTGAACGTCGCCGTCATCGCCCAAGACGGCGAGCGTATGGAAAGCGGCAGTTTCGGCGCTGGCGGTCGCACCGGATATGGCGATCATTTCGCGCCGGAGACATGGCAAGAATATGCCGACGAAGCCTTGCGGCAGGCACTGGTCAACCTGGAATCGGTCCCGGCACCGGCGGGTGAGATGACTGTGGTGCTCGGCCCCGGATGGCCCGGTATC
>CALINB010000298.1 GCA_938045325.1 uncultured Rhodospirillales bacterium
CCTGCTGATCGAATCAGCGGCCGTCACCCTATCATTGGCGCCGATCGATCCGCCGGGCCCGCAACCGGGCATCGAGTTGCCGGCCTTACCCGTGCTGGCTAAGGAAAAGTCCCGTTTGAAATTTCACGCCCGCTTCGAGCAGACCGAATCGATCATCAAGGGCGATACATTTTATTATTCGAGCGTGCCCGCGCCTGCGAAACGGACCGAAACGCGGGCATTCACGATTTTATTCGACTTCGACAGCAGCCGGCTCAGCGAAGAGTCCAAAAAGATTTTGGATTCGGTAGCCGCCATCGCCAACAGCAGGCAGCAAATCAGGATATTTGCAACGGGCCATACCGATACATCGGGGCCGGAATCCTATAATCAGTTTCTCTCGCGCCAACGGGTTGAAACGGTTCTCAAGGCTTTTGTCGAACGGGGTATCCTAGCCGAAAATATTGATAACGAAGCGTTCGGCGAAAAACGCCTGCGCGTCACAACGCCCGATGAAGCGCCTGATTCGCGCAACCGCCGGGTCGAAATCATCGTCGGACCGGCACCGAAAATTTAGCGTTCGCCGGCATCACAAAATTCATTACAAGACATCTTGAAACCGGCGCGAAAATAACTCACATTTCGGCTTCATCGTTTATTTCACAGTCATTGAAGCGCAGGCCTATCGTGCCAGATCAATCCAATCAGGAACCGGCTCTTTATTCTGAAACGACGCGGGCGATTACCGTGCAGGTCCAGGCGTATTTTTTGGACGATCAATCCTCGCCGATGGATGACCTTTATGTCTGGGCCTATCACGTCCGCATCGAGAACAACGGCAACCAGCCGGTACAACTCATGAACCGCTTTTGGTCGATTACCGATGAGGCCGGCAACGTGCAGGAAGTCCGTGGCGAAGGGGTCGTCGGCGAACAGCCGGTTTTAAAGCCCGGTGAATCCTTCGAGTATACGAGCGGCACTCCCTTGCCGACGCCGTCGGGATTCATGTTGGGAACATACCAGATGGTGACGGAAGACGGCGAAGAGTTCGATGCCGCCGTCCCCGCTTTTTCGCTCGACAGCCCGCATCACAAACGCCGGCTGCATTAATCGATCAACACCGACAATTAACCGGCCTTGCCGGGCAGGGATCGATTTCACCGCACGATTCTGCTTAAAACGGCCTTATAGGCAGAGCTCCGGGTTTTGGTCCATAATAGGCCCGGACACACCATCGACACTGCGGACTGAATTTAGAAATCAGGTTGGGAGCCAATCGTGACGACCAAAAAAACATTGAGTATCGTCGAAGATAAAAAAAGCCCGGCGAGAAAGCGGCCAAGCCGCGAAGAGGCCGAAGAAGCCATTCGTACGCTTATACTTTGGGCCGGCGATGACCCTGCCCGCGAAGGCTTAAAAGATACGCCGAAACGGGTCGTTAATTCCTATGAGGAATTTTTCAAAGGCTACGAGGCGGAGCCGGAAGACATTCTCAAACGCACGTTTGAAGAGGTCGACGGGTATGATGAAATTGTGTTGCTTCGCAATATCGGTTTCGAATCCCACTGCGAACATCATATGGCGCCCATCATCGGCAAGGCGCACGTGGCCTACCTGCCGCGCAAACGGGTCGTCGGCATCAGCAAATTGGCCCGTCTTGTCGAAGCGTATGCCAAACGATTACAGATTCAGGAAAAAATGACGGCGCAAGTTGCCAATGCGCTCGAGGAGGTTCTGCAACCGTTCGGTGTCGCGGTTATCATCGAAGCCGCCCATCAATGCATGACCACCCGCGGCATTCACAAACGTGGGGTGACGATGGTCACCAGCCGGATGCTGGGCGCTTTTAGGGACAACGAGTCCACCCGGCGGGAGTTTCTGGCCATGATCGGCAATCCAACCGGCAGCAACGTCGATTTTGTTTAACGGGACCGTTTACCGGTGACTGATTACCGCCCCACATTTGTTGTGATCGGCATCATGCTGGCCATGATGGCCGTCATCATGACTCTGCCGGCGATCGTCGATGCCATCAACGGCCACAAAGATTGGCAGGTCTTCATCATCGCGGCCAGCACGACTTTGTTCGTCGGCGTCGCCATGGCGCTCACGTCGCGCACGTCGCATACCCGGCTCTCGACCCGCCAGGCCTTTTTGATGACGACGTTCAGCTGGCTGGCGATGACGCTGTTCGCGTCGATTCCGTTTATGTTTTCCGAATTAAAGCTGAGTTTCACGGATGCGTTTTTCGAAGCAATGTCGGGTATCACCACGACCGGTTCCACGGTCATCATCGGCCTTGATGCCGCTCCCCGAGGCATCCTGCTATGGCGCGCCTTGCTGCAATGGATGGGCGGCATCGGTATCATCGTGACCGCCATCGCGGTCTTCCCCATGCTGCGGATCGGCGGCATGCAGCTGTTCCGCATGGAATCATCCGACCAATCGGAAAAAGCCCTACCCCGCGCGGCGCAGGTCGCCGCCGCCATCGGTGTCATCTATCTTGTTCTCACCGCACTTTGCGCCGGTGCCTACTGGATCTTCGGCATGAACGGTTTTGAAGCCGTGGCCCACGCCATGACGACGATTGCGACCGGCGGCTTTTCGACATCCGATGCATCGCTTGGCCACTTCGACAACGTCAACATCGAGATCACCGCGATTGTCGGCATGATCGTGGGCTCGCTGCCGTTTTTATTGTTCTTGAAAATGCTGCAGGGCAACGGCCGCGCCCTGATCGGCGATTCACAAGTACAATGGTTTCTCACAATCGTGCTCTTGGCCGTCTTCGCGGCGACCGTGTGGCTCTGGAATGAAAAAGAATTCGATCCGCTCGACGCCATCCGGTTCGCAGCCTTCAACATCGTTTCGATCATTACCGGCACCGGCTACGCGACAACCGATTTCAGCACCTGGGGCAGTTTCGCCGTACCGGTGTTTTTCTTCATTATGTTTATCGGCGGGTGCGCGGGCTCGACCAGCTGCGGGATTAAAATTTTCCGGTTTCAGGTTCTCTATGCCGCCGCACGGACACAGCTCCACCATTTAATGCAGCCGAGCGGCGTCTTTATTCCGTATTACAACCGCCGGCCGATCCCCGAAGAGGTTATCGTTTCCGTACTCAGTTTCTTTTTCGTCTTCGGCGTCAGTTTTGCCCTGCTCGCCATCGGCCTCGGCATGGTCGGGCTCGATTATCTGTCCGCCGTTTCCAGTGCGGCAACGGCGATCGCAAATGTCGGCCCCGCCCTTGGCACATCGGTCGGACCGGCGCATACGTTTCAGGACCTGCCCGATCTCGGCAAATGGATGATGGCGGGCGGCATGTTGTTAGGCCGCCTCGAACTGTTCACCGTGATCGTCCTGTTCACCCGCTCGTTCTGGCGCGGGTAAACCGGTCATGGGGAAACAACCGGCCCGCCCGATGACCCCCGTTGAAAGCATTCGCCGCCTCATCGGCTTCGACACGACATCATCGAAAAGCAATTTGGCGCTGATCGACGACATTGCCGGCTATTTAGACAGTTACGGTATTGCGTCCACGCGCGTGCATAACGATGACGGAACGAAGGCCAACATCATCGCCGCCATCGGCCCCGACAAGCCCGGCGGCGTCGTTTTGTCGGGACACACCGACGTGGTACCCGTCACGGATCAGGTATGGGACACCGACCCATTCGAACTCGCCGAAAAAAACGGCAAGCTGTACGGCCGCGGCACGACCGACATGAAAAGTTTTATCGCCATCGCCTTGGCCTTGGTGCCTGAATTTCTCAAGCGAAACTTACGAGTGCCGATTTACTTCGCCTTTTCCTACGACGAAGAGGTCGGCTGCCTCGGCGCGCCGCGCTTGTTGGACCGGCTACTGAAAGATTTACCAAAGCCGCTTTTGGCCATCATCGGCGAGCCGACTGAATTGAAAGTCGTCAACAAGCACCGCGAGGTCCGCTCCTACATCACGCACGTGACCGGCAAGCCGGCGCACTCATCGATGCCCGCCTTGGGCGTGAACGCCATCACCCATGCCGCCGCTTGCATCGGTTTTCTGCGCGATCTCGCCGCCGAGATGGAGCAACGCAATCCCATCGCGGATCCGAACCCGCAGAACCCGGCGCACACGACCATCAACATCGGCCAGATCACCGGCGGTACTGCAACCAACATCATTGCCGAGCATTGCCGGTTTCATTGGGACTGCCGCTCGCTGCCGGAAGAAGACCCGGAAGAAGCGCCGGAAAAATTAAACGCGTTCGTGCAAAATGAAATTCTGCCGGCGATGAAATCCGGCATCGGCGAAACCGACCCCGCGATTGCCATCACCACGGAACAGCATCACCGGGTACCACCGCTGATGCCGCAATCGGGCTCGCCGGCGGAAGAAATCGTCTTGGCGCTGACCGGGCAAAACCAATGTTTTGCCGCACCGTTTGCGACCGAAGCCGGGCAGTTTCAGGAATCCGGCATTCCCGCCGTGGTCTGCGGGCCCGGCAGTGCCGCGCAAGCCCATCAGCCCAACGAGTTCATCGAGCTCGCACAAGTCGAGGCGTGCGTCGAGTTCCTGCACAAGGTCGCCGATTGGGCGGCAGGCGAAACCTAATAGCTTTTAATGCGATAAACGGCGGCCGGGCAGCAGGATCGAAAGAAAAAAGAAGATCGTCGCGACGAGAACGATGCTGGGCCCGGTCGGCGTATCCCACTGGATTGAGCCGAACACACCGCCGGCGACGGATAGCACACCGAAAACACTTGCGAAAACGGCCATTTGCTCCGGTGTCGCGACCCAGCGCCGGGCGGTTGCGGCGGGAATAATCAGCAACGAAACAATCAGGAGGATTCCGACAATCTTCATGCCGACGGCGACGATAATGGCGATCAAGAGCATATAAGTCAGGCGGATGCGGGCTACTTGCACCCCTTCGACCTTGGCCAGGTCTTCATGAACAGTCATCGCCAGCAAGCGCGACCAAATGCTGAACAGGCCGAACAAACAGCCGATACCGCCGGCGTAAATCCAAATCAGATCACGCATCGTAACCGCCAAAATATCGCCGAACAGATACGCCATCAGATCGACGCGCAAATTGTCCATGAAGGCCAGCACCACGAGCCCGGTCGCAAGTGAACCATGGGCCAAAATACCGAGCAGCGTATCGGTCGCGAGCTGCCGTTGGTTTTGCAGGCCGAATAATAAAAAAGAGATGGCGACACTGACAAAGATGATGCCTAAGGTAATGTTAAATTCGAACAAAAATCCCAAGGCGACACCCAGTAAGGCGGCGTGCGCCAAGGTCGCACCGAAATAGGCCATCCGCCGCCATACGATGAAACAGCCGATCGGTCCCGCAATTAATGCAACACCGGTGCCGGCAATCAGGGCGCGCCAAATAAAATCATCCATGAGATGCCCCATCATGATTATGGCCATGATTGTGATCCTGAACAGGATGGCCGGTCACATCGTGATGGTGGTCATGTTCATGGGTATAAACGGCCAGCGTCTTCGCCGCCTGGGCGCCAAACAACGCCAAATACTCCGGCGCTTGGCTGACCGCTTCGGGATGGCCTTCACAACAAACATGGTGGTTGATGCACATCACGTGATCGGTCGCCGCCATGACCAAATGCAAATTATGCGACACCAGCAAAACGCCACAAGAATGCTGATCGCGGATGTTTTTGATCAAATCATATAATTCCGCCTGACCGGCGACGTCGACACCCGATGTCGGCTCATCCAAAACCAATAAATCGGGTTCACGCAGCAACGCGCGCGCCAGCAAAACCCGGCGCAGCTCACCACCCGATAAGCTTTGTACCGGCTGATCGATGGTATGGGCGGCGCCGGCCTCTTCCAACACTGTTATGGAATGGTCTTTCCTGTGCGATGCGGACAGCCTTAACAACCGGCGTACCGTCAACGGTAATGTTTCATCAACATGAAAATTTTGCGGCACATAACCGATACGCGCATATTTGCGCCAGGTGACCCGGCCCGCGCTCGGTGCCTGTAAACCGAGAATGATTCGCACCAACGTCGTTTTGCCCGATCCGTTTGGGCCGATCAGGGTCACGATTTCCTTTTCGTGAATGGACAGCGAGACACGGTCAATGACATCGGTCTCACTAAACCGCATGGAGATGTCTTTGGCTTCGACAAGCGGCAGGCCGGCAATACGCTCAGGTTGCAACATGGCCGTTCCCGCTGTCGCTGGTACAATCAGGACACAGCCCCATGATTTCGATGGTTTGTCGCTGCACCTGAAACCCCTGATGCTTAGCTTTGTTTAGGATCGTGCGGGAAATATCGGAATCATCCAATTCAGCGACAGCACCGCAATCGCGGCAAATCAAGAATTGCGCGCCATGATGGGAATGCGGCTCACCGCAACCGACATAGGCGTTAAGAGTTTCGATGCGGTGAACTAAACCGTGCTCTAAAAGAAATTCAAGCGCCCGGTAAACCGTCGGCGGTGCCGCCCGGCTTTTTTCTTTTTGCAATTGATTCAATAAGTCGTACGCCCCGACCGGCTCATGGCTTTGCCAGACCATTTCCAG
This sequence comes from uncultured Rhodospirillales bacterium, assembly GCA_938045325.1. Classification (GTDB taxonomy): domain Bacteria; phylum Pseudomonadota; class Alphaproteobacteria; order Rhodospirillales; family CALINB01; genus CALINB01. The sequence goes on from CALINB010000298.1 coordinate 6,532, forward strand.
TACCCGTCTGCGGAGCGGGGTGAGCCGGGCCTCGGCCGCAACACATATTATTTCGGCTGCCGCCATCGCTTCATCGATACAATGGTCATGGTCGTGCCGTGAGCCGTGAAACGGTTCGAGAACCTTGTTTTTCGCCATTTTTCCACCGGTTTGACAAACTGAGTACTGTTACGTTATATCATCGTCTTCCCTCAGTAAAGTAATGATATAGTATAACAATAATATGGAGGATTGGGGATATGCGGCACCGCTGCCTTAGAATAAAAGCAGGCACTTTTGCTTTACTTAGCGCCGCCACCGGTCTGTTTGCCGTCGGCTTATTATCGCCATTCAACGTTCACGCTCAATCGAAGACGCCATCGGTCGTCGCATCGATCAAACCCATCCACTCATTGGTAAGCAACGTCATGTCCGGCATCGGCAAGCCCGGCATCATTATTGCCGGCGGGGCTTCGCCGCATACTTTTTCGATGCGTCCCTCCAAGGCTAAGCTTTTAAGCAAAGCCGATATTGTGTTTTGGGTCGGCGATGAAATGGAAACGTTCCTCATAAAACCCCTCAATACTTTAAATAAAAAAGCGGCGATTGTTCCATTGAGTAAAGCTCCTGGCGTAAGGCTATTAAAAGCCCGACTTGGCGGCATGTGGGAAGAACACCTTCACGAAGAAGGAAGGCATGATAGCCACGGGCATGATAGTCACGGGCATGGTGGCCATGTCCATGATCACGACAAAAATGATCAAAAAAACAGTCACGATAAACACAAAGGGGAAGATTCACACGGCGAATTCAATATGCATGTGTGGCTGGGCCGCGCTAATGCGATCGCTATGGTACGGACCGTCGTTAAAACACTGAGCAAAAAAGATAAAACAAACGCATCCCGTTATAAAAAGAATGGTGAACGAACGATTGAACGGATTAATAAAGCGTACAGCTCAATTAATCAGGATCTCGCCCCGGTAAAAAAAGTTCCGTTTTTGGTATTTCATGATGCGTATCCGTATTTCGAAAAAGATACCGGGCTCACAGCCGTCGGTTCAATTTCAACACAAACGGCCCGTAAACCGGGAGCCAAGCGGTTATACGAAATCCGCCGTAAAATCGTTTCACTGGGCGTTAAATGCATTTTCGCCGAACCTCAGTTCGAACCTAAGCTGATTAAAGCCATCACCGAAGGAACCAATGCTAAAACCGGAATCCTCGATCCCCTCGGTGCGGCACTAAAAACCGGGCCTGAAGCCTATTTTCAACTGATCGAAAACCTCAGCAAAAATTTAAAAACCTGTTTGTCCCAAACATCCTGACGGCTTATCGCGTTTGAAATCATCGCCGTCTGGTGCGGGTCTTATAAACACAAAATGTTACGTTATAACATAATTAAAAAGGAGAAAATGATGTTACAGCCAGTCTTAAAAATCTTGGGAGGTGCCGCTTTAGGGTTTGTGTTGATAACAGGATCAACATCCCCTGGGGCCGCAAAAACCATTGAAGACCGGATGAAGCTGCTTGAAGCGACGATTCATGATTTGCTCGAACGGGATTCTAAGAAATCTGAAACCATCAAAAAACTGAACAAACGCATCGAGGAATTGAACCGGGGCGAACGCCGCCTCGAAGCCCCGAAAGAGGCATCTCATGCGGGGCATGATCATGGCAGCGGCAAAGGCCGCAAGCCGGATCTGTATTCCGTGTCGACCGGCGACAAAGGCCGGCTGCGTTTAAAAGGCGTCAGCCTCGATACCAATATTGTGGGCGGTTATTCCTCCGAACGTGATGATGCCGAAATCCGTAGACTTCATGGCGGCGGTCATGACCCGGACCGGACCGGCTTTACCGTACAAGCCGTCGACCTTGGCATTTACGGTGCGCTTGATCCGTATTTTGACGCCCAAGCCAACATCGTTTTCCTTCTTAACGAAGAAGGCGAAACCAAGGTTGAGCTCGAAGAAGCCTTTATGCGGACAAAGAACCTTCCGCTCGGCCTCGAGTTTGAAGCGGGCATGATGTTTACCGAGATCGGTGCCTTTAATCCGATGCACATCCATGGATGGCGCTGGATTGACCAACCGATCATCATGTCGCGGGTTTTCAGCGGCGACGGCATGCGCGCGCCGGGCCTTCGCGCAGCGTGGAAAGCGCCCTGGAATGGCACATTCCACATTACCGGGCAAAACCCGATCGGCGAAACCATGGTGAGCTTCCTCGCCAACGACGAGTTCTTTGGAGAAAGCCCGATCGGCGGCCGTGCTTTAAAGGAAAACGCGATCGACGGCATCGGCGAGCTGGTTTGGACGGGCCGTTACACCCAACATATCGAATCCGGCAAGTTTCATGTTGATCTCGGCCTTTCCGGTGCCATCGGACCGAACGCAACGGGCCGGAACGCCAATACATATATTTGGGGCGCCGATTTTACGGCGAACCGTAAACTTTCCAATGATCGTTCCTTATTCGTTTACTTGGAATGGCTGCACCGTATTTACGAAGCCGCCGCCGATCCAGCCAGCGGCTTTGCCGAAGATACCCTGGACGACTACGGCATGGTCGCGGAATTGTTATACGGGTTTAACAAAAAGTGGTCAGCCGGGGCGCGTTACGAATATGTGCATGGCAGCGGTGAAAGTGTCGGGAACTTTGCTAGCCGTGAAGCCGATCCGAATCGCGATACACGGCACCGGTTTTCGCCTTTGTTAGCCTGGCAATTCGCACCGGGTGCCAAATTACGCCTGCAATACAATTACGATCAAACCAACCGGCTGGCTAAAAACGATGCCCACTCCGTTTGGCTCGGCTTCAATTGGAGCATCGGCGCGGGCAATACCGGACATTAAAAATCCCACTGGAAAAGTCCTCCCGACTTCTCCTCTTACCTCCTTGGGCCTGACAGTGGTTAGCCGCCACACAAAGATGTCAGGCCCATTTTTTTATGGGGCCTTTTTTCTCGGTGTCCTGAAATTTGCCGGCTATCGAATCCAATTCACGAGATGACGCTTGATATTCCGTTTCATCTCGAGATCAAACACATTCATGACTTCTTCGATGAGTTTAAACCACGCCTTGTCCCGCTCATTTAACGTGGCGTCTTCGCGGATCGTGGTCGAGCGCACCGCATTCGCGCTGGCAAATCCACGGCGTTTTGCCAGTGCGTCGAAAACTTCCAAGGTTGCTTCAATACGCACCGTGTAACGTTCGGATTGCTGTTTGGTGAAAAGTCCGCTGATGCTCGAATCCATTTGCAGCTTTTCTTCGACGACACTCGCCTCATGGACGGTAAAGCGCGCCAAACCGGTTTGACCGGCCATCACAAGTGTATCCTTCGCCCAGCGCTGCGCGGCACTGTCGGGTTTTGCCGAGAACAAGTGTTCGACGTTCGGCCGTTTCAACGGCGCTTTGTATTTCGATACCGTTTCAAGCCGGGCGACGTTTAATTTGATTTCGCCAAGGTGTTTAAAGGTCAACTCGGGCAGCTTTTGCACCCGCACGTCCGATGCGCACGCGCTCATAACTGCCGCGAGAACACAGACAAAAAATAATTTGAAAAGACGGGTCATCATTGAAAACTATATTGCCATGCCAAGCCCGTACGGTTCAAGCAAACAGACTTGGCGGACGGGCCGGCACAAAATTATTTAATGACGAAACCGTTACTGCGGACCGGCAATTAACCGCAAACCGGGCTGCGTGAAGCCTTGTTGCCGAGTGTCATAACCGGCTTTTTTGCCGCCCGGTTTATTGGCCTGACAACTGTGCCGCAGCCAAAGCGAACAAATCCGGACCCAATTATCGACCGAATCACTTCGCTGTGTACTGAGCTCGGGCGCGACATTACAAAAGACCGCCAGCGGCTGACCGCTGCGCCCGGATTGCTCAATCTCGGCCTTGACCGGATTGGCGATGAAAAATGACGCGAACGCCATCACCGTGAACCACGTTTTCATACCCACACTCCCTTTCCTCTCAAACGGCCTTGCGGCCTGGGAAATTCCTGGAAAGGCACACTGTGCGCGACAGGCATTGAAAAAGAGTTAAACCCGTAAGGCCTTCATTTAATGAGATAATTGACGCCGTTTTAGGAAAGGCACCAGGCCAGGATTGCTTTTTGTGCATGTAGGCGATTTTCCGCCTCATCCCACACCACCGATTGCGGCCCGTCGATGACGGACGCGGTCACCTCTTCCTCCCGGTGCGCGGGCAGGCAATGCATGAACACGGCATCGGGTTTCGCCAATCCCATCATGCGGTCATTGATTTGATACGGCGATAATTTTTGATGCCGTTTGTCGGCGTCCTCATCACCCATCGAAACCCAAACATCGGTGGTGACTAAATCCGCATCCTTCACCGCCTCGGCAGGGTCCGCGGTCAACACGATATCGCCCTTCTCGCCTGCCGCCCAATCGAGCAACGCTTGCGCGGGGCGGAACGTATCCGGACAAGCCAGACGTAACGTAAATCCGAAACGGACAGCAGCATGCACCCAAGACGTCACCATATTGTTGCCGTCACCGCTCCAAGCGACGGTTTTACCGGCAATCGATCCCCGGTGTTCTTCAAAGGTCATGATGTCCGCCATGATCTGGCAGGGATGGGAATCATTGGTGAGGCCGTTGATAACCGGAATGCTGGCGTGCGCCGACAACTCAATGAGTTTTTCCGGATCATCCGTACGGATCATAATGGCATCACCATAGCGTGAAAGGACGCGGGCCGTATCGGCAATGCTTTCGCCGCGGCCGAGCTGCGAATCACGCTCACCCAGCACGACGGCATGGCCGCCCAATTGCTGAATACCGACTTCAAAAGATACCCGCGTGCGGGTTGACGGTTTTTCGAAAATCATCACCAGGGTTTTACCCTTCAAGGGTGTGCCGTTTGTTTTGCCGTTCTTAAACGACAAGCCTTGCTCGATCATGGCGCGCAAGGTGGCGCCGTCGAACCGGTCGATATCGAGAAAATGTTTGACGGTGTTCGACATGACTAGGCCGCATCCTTCGATAAGGCATCAAGACTCTTTGCAATGATGGCGATAGCCTCATCGACGTGGGTGTCTTCGATGATCAGCGGCGGCACGAACCGCACGACATTATCGCCGGCACCGATGGCAAGC
>CALINB010000299.1 GCA_938045325.1 uncultured Rhodospirillales bacterium
CATGGAGTCGGGCAAAAACCGCGTCGGGCTTACCGGCAAGCGGCATGATTTCGATTTTCAAAATCTGCACCGCAATAAACGCGCCATCACACTGAATCTTAAATCAGACGAAGGCAAGGAAGTCTTCTTCAAGCTCGTAAAAGATGCTGACGTTTTGGTTGAGAATTTTCGTTCGGTCGTTAAGTACAAACTCGGCATCGATTACGACACTCTTAAAAAGATCAATCCGCGTTTGGTGTATGCGAGCATCTCCGGTTTTGGTCAAAGCGGGCCCTATAAAGAACGACATGGCGTCGATCAAATTGCCCAGGGTATGGGCGGCCTTATGTCGGTCACCGGCGATCCGGAGGGTGGCCCCATGCGCGTCGGCATTCCGATTTCCGATCTTTGCTCGGGCATGTTCCTCGCCCACGGCGTTTTGTTGGCGCTGCTCGACCGGGAAGTCACCGGCGAAGGCCAATGGGTGCACACCTCCCTACTCGAAACCATGATTAACATGATGGATCTGCAGGCAGCCCGATACCTGATGAAGGGCGAAGTGCCGAAATCGGCCGGCAACAACCACCCGACCGGTATCCCTATGGGCCGGTTTAATTCGAAAGACGGGTATGTCGTTTTCGCCGGCAGCAACACCATGTTCCCGCGCTTTTGCAAAGCCATGGATCTCGAATATCTAATCGACCATCCGGATTACAATTCCAACGACGGCCGTTCGGAAAATCGGGATGCGCTGAATGCGATCATCCAGGAACACTTCATGAATTTTACCAGTGCGGAAATCACCGACAAGCTGATGGCCGCAGGCGTTCCGTGCGGCCCCGTCAATACGGTGGATCAAACCTTTGCCGACCCGCAAGTCAAACACCTCAAGATGCGGCGGCCGCAGGAACACCCGATCCTCGGTAAATTCGATGTCGTCGGCACCGCTATTAATTTGTCCAAGGTCGAACGGACCGAGGAAAAGTTTCCCCGCCACACACCGGAAATGGGCGAACACAACGATGAGGTTTTAAGCGGTCTCGGCTATAGTGAAGCCGAAATTCAAGCCATGAAAGATAACGGCATCCTTTAACCAGGAGTGAGTAACCATGCCTGATGATCTCGTAGACAAAACATTTAATATCGAAGCCCGCCAACGATACGGCATCGAAGAAGTCCCCGGCGAGGATATGGGCTACTTCAGCGCCATTTCGAAGGCTGGCAATCCGAAGTTCTTTAAGCTTCGCGCCCAGCTTCTTGATGACGGCCGCGATATCGTGCCCTTGGCCGAAACCGACAATTTGTGGACTTGGATCAAGGTTTACGCATCCGGTGGCGAAAACGTGCTGCATAGTCACGAGAACGAAGACCACATGTTTATTGTATTACACGGGCGCGCCCGGTTTTACGGCCCTAATAAGGAAGAAAAGGAATTGGGCCGCAACGAAGGCCTGATGCTGCCCGCAGGCACGTACTATTATTTTAACAGCTGCGCCGAAGAACCCCTGGTGCTGCTTCGTGTCGGCTCACGCGCCCAGGAAGGCGAAATCAATATGCGGCGCGGACCCGACGGCGAAGAAATCCGGGGCGGCTCGAAGAAAAACAAATGGAAAGCGCCGGTCCGCCGCGAAGGCGCCTACTACGAATAAACTACTGGCGCCGGTTATGTTTCGGCTGCTTGAGGGACGGGTTTGATCGTTGAAAGGTCTGTGGCTTAAGAACGGAACCCTCGAATTCCGGAACAATATTCCTGACCCGGTACCGGAACCGGGCGAATGCTTGATCCGCGTTACACAAGCCGGTATTTGCAGTACCGATATTGCCATGATCAACGGCCTCAATCCGTTTGACGGCGTATTGGGTCACGAGTTTGTCGGTATCGTTAAGGACAGCGCCAGCCCCCTTAACGGAAAGCGCGTCGTCGCCGAAATCTATACATCGTGCGGCGATTGCAGCTATTGCCGGGCCGGCTTGCGCAAACACTGCCAAAACGGCCGTGTGATTGGCATCATTAACAAGAACGGTGCCTTCGCCGATTACATCAGCATGCCGGAACAAAACCTTTACGTTGTTCCCGATGACATCGAAGACCGCGCCGCCGTATTTGTCGAACCCCTTGCCGCCGCCTTGGACATTCTCGAAAAAGTCGAGATCGGCCCCGACACGAGCGTCATGCTGATTGGGGCGGGCAAACTAGGGCAATTAGCCGCGCGGGTACTGGCAACCACTAGCTGTCCACTGACCATCGTCACGCGAAACGAGTCGAAAAAGGCACGCTTGCAAAGCCTCGGTGCCGACCTCATCACAAGCAAAGATCTTTCCGGCATGACGTTCGATGTCGTCATCGACTGCACCGGCGATCAGGACGGCTTAACAACGGCACTCGCGGCAACCCGTCCGCGCGGAACGCTCGTCCTCAAAAGCACCGTGCCGGGCCTTGCATCCGTCGATATGACCCGCGTTGTCGTTGATGAAATTAATATCGTTGGTTCCCGTTGCGGCCCCTATGCGAAGGCGCTTGAATATTTACAAAGGGGAACGATCGAAACCAAAAGCCTGATAGATGCCTCTTTTTCAATTGGCAATAGCCTTGAAGCGATGGCTACGGCACAGCAATCCGGCATTCTTAAAGTGCTGCTAGAGCTTGACTAAAGCCTCAGGAGTCACTGATATTTCCATTTTACCGTCCATTGAATTGAAGCACGATAAGCGGTCATGAAGAGATGATGATTCAAGCAATTTATATCAGTGCCGAAACGGAGAAATTCACGCCCGAAGCCCTCAAGGAGCTGCTCGTCCAGGCGCGCGAGAACAATCAGGCAAAAGGCATTTCCGGACTGCTCGTTTATCATGGCGGGTCATTCTTGCAGGTCCTCGAAGGCCCCGAAGTCGAGGTCGAAAATCTACTCGAAAAAATCCATAAAGACCCCCGCCATAACAATATCAAAATTCTGT
>CALINB010000300.1 GCA_938045325.1 uncultured Rhodospirillales bacterium
CGCCGGTTTCGAGGCCGCTTTTCAGGTCCCAATCGGCGGTGGCGAATAAACGCTCGGCGGCTTTGATGACCGGGTATTCCTCTTCGCCCGCCACCGCGACAAAACTTTTGTTTTGCACGACCGTGAGGCCGTCTTCTTCAAGCTTGGCGACGACGCCGTCATCGAGCTTATTCAAACGCGCGTCGATATGCGGCGGGCGCACGACGCGGGCGTGCAGCATGCCCGGCACCACCATATCGTGAACGTACGTATGTTTTCCCGATACGATATCCTCGATGAAACGGGCCTTCGTTTCGCCATCGAGCTTGCGATAGGCGCTTTCGTCTTTGACCGGCGCGGCGGGATCGACCGGTATGTTGAATGGTTGATCGCCAATGAGTTCCGCGTAACTCACGGTCTTGTTGGTTTTCGGCGCACGGACCACGCCGTCGCTGACTTCAAGGTTATCGGCGTTTTCTTCCAGGCGTTCGGCGGCCAACGACAACAGATGGGCGCGTGCCGTCGCACAGGCCGCGCGCACAGCTTCGCCCGACTGCAGCATCGAATTGCTGCCCGACGTGGTGCCTTCGTCCGGCGAGATGCCGGTTTGCGGCGTCAACACCTCGATCTGATCGAGAGACATATCGAGTTCGGCGGCGGCGATTTTGAGGATCGCGGTGGAAATGCGCTGGCCGATATCGACCTTGCCGGTCTGCACCCGCGCTTTGTTATCGCCGGTGATGGCGAGCCACTGATCGAGATGGGGATGGCCTTTCAGGCTGGCGCTAGACGGCATCGACTTTGCCCTCCTTCACGACCCGCTTGATCGCTTTCAACACGTTTGGATGCGAGCCGCAGCGGCAAAGATGCGGATGCAACGCCTCGATGATGTCTTCATCGCTGGGGGATTTGTTGTTACGCAGCAATGCGGTCGAGGCGATGACGATGCCCGGCGTGCAATAGCCGCATTGCGCCGCGCCTTCTTCGGCAAACGCCTGTTGAACGGCATTCAACTTGCCGCCGTCCGCAAGCCCTTCGACGGTAACAATCTCTTTTCCGGGGAATTCCGCGACCGGGCGGTTGCAACACAGCGTCGCGACATTATCGACCAGGACCGCGCACGAGCCGCATTGCTCGAGGCCGCAGCCGAGTTTCACGCCGGTGAGGCCCAAAGCGCTGCGCAGCACGTAGAGCAGCGGCGTGGCCGGATCGACCTCAACCGAATGATCCGCGCCGTTGACGCGCAGGGTGAGAGATTCTTTTGCCATTAAAATTTTCCCGTGAAATCCTTCCCGTTGTGAAAGGCATCCGCCGGCGGATACCCGAGATTGTTAGGTAGGATTGTAGGCGGGAAACCAGTTTATGCAAGCAGGGCTTGCATTTTCCTCCCCTTCGAGACGCTCCCACCTGAAACGCGGTGATCGCTATCAGGGTGAGGAAGAAGAGTGAGGAAGAATAGAAAAACTCATGCTGAGGAGGCGACCCAAATCATGGGGGCCGCCGTCTCGAAGCATGACAGGTGTCTGATTAGTGTGCCGTGCGGTAAAGCTGTTCCTGTTTCGCCATCCATTTGAGTTCTTCCTGGATGACGGCGACATGATGATCCAGCGGCTCGGTCTTCAGCACGCCTTCGATGATCGAGCGGCGTACCGGGGCCGGCATGCGGTGCAGGTTTTCCAGCATCATAAATTTAATGCTCGGACGCACGGTCCTGGACAACATCAAGCTCAATAGCAATTTTTTGCGGATATCGTGGCGCATGTTACCCGCTTCGGTGAGTTGGAAAAACTCTTGGACGAATTCCCGCGGCGCGACATTACCGTTCATCAGGCCATACAGATTTTGCCGAAGCGCATTCGTATATTGCTTACGGGTTTTGAGAATGAACTGGGCCGCCGAACGCTGCACCGCCGAAATAGCCGACGGATTAAAGGCGCTTTCCTGCACCAGGTGAATACATTTTTTCACCAGCGGGTGCTTGGAGGTTTGGCCGACGATATGAACGACACCCTCAATGAGTTTATTGGTCGAACCTAATGGGCTGAGGCGCGCGGATGCCGCCAACGCCATGGGCGACTCCGGGTCTCGCGTCGCCATGACCGCCAGCGCGATCGGATCTTCTAATCCGTTCAGATTGAGGCTGGCATTCATCAGGTTCTCGGGAACCAAAATCCGGCTTTCTTCGCCGGGAATACATAACGGCATTCTTTTTTTGTAGCTTTCCTTAATCTTGAGTGCCGTCTCAAGACCTTGGTTGGTGATGCCTAATCGCCCTGCCATTGGAAACCTCTCTTCCTAATCCCACAATTCAATCAAAACCACATATTCGAAAACTGGAGCCAGAACCGCATCGCCCACAACTGCAACTACGAATGCGTCTGGATGGCCGTATCGTGACTCCGAAATTCATACCAAGTGGTTAACAAAACCGACGTGCCGCGGCCTAATTTGCCGCCGGTTACTGCCGTTTTGCGCCCCCATTTTAGGGACAGAATTCCCAGCATGCCGGGAATTATACAATGTTTTGGGGACATCTACGATTAAAGCGCAAAATATAGAACTTCGGCGGTAAATTTTAAGGAATAGATTCAGGAAAGCCCCGGAATCCCGGGAGACTCAAATATTGAATCAAATCAAAGACTTAGAGTCTGAAGTAAAAAATAAAAATTTATGTAAAAATTTTCTCGTTTCTACCAAAGAGTCAATGATTCCTAGCGCGATTCAAACAATCCTGCTGAATTCAGGGCACTAAAAATGAGCGGTTTAAGTACTGTTTAAGGATAAATTCGTGAGTCATTACAAAGTTTTAGAGATTCAATAGTGATTCAAGACATTGAAATGACTCATCTTTTCTTCATTACGCGAGCAAGAAAAGGACTCCTGAACTATAGAGTCAGATAAATCAAAACCCATTTGGTAAAAAATACTGAGTCTCTATCACTAAATACTGTAGATATTTGATTGACACGGCACATTATCTACTATATTCCGGTTAATGCTTGGTTCGACTGGGAACAAAATCAGCCAAGCGAAAATGGGCAAAGGGGGCTTTCAGTGTGGGTTTTCCAACAAATTCATCTCCGATTCTTGGCTCGGCAAGCCGGCATGAAGAACGCCACCCTAAAATTGGGCAAAATAGGACTGCATTCATGACTTCAAACGATCCCTACCAACAAAAACCAAAAATTGGCTCTCAGGGTGATCGTGAAAAGACATTTACCGTTATTCACGTCGATAAAATGGCACCGGAGGCGATCTGTATCGATCTGGTGACGGCAAAAAGCGAGGCAGCGGCGAATACCGTGGCCAAGAGAAAATATCCGAGTAGTACGATATTGCGCATTTCGGCCCACATCGAGGGCTATGAGACATCCCGCTATCCCGACGCGCGGTTTATCAAGGGCGAGTTCCGGCCGGTCAACCAGATCGACGATCTGAACTAACTCCGGTTCCCGAACGGCAAATACTGTTCTCAATCGGGCAAACCCGGCAATTTTTGCCGGGCAGCGCCGCGCATCTTTTCATCCGAATTTCTAACTGCCTGATTTTGCTCACCCAATCCGGGACGGTGTTGCACCAAACCCTGGCACACTAATTGCTTGAAATTACACGATAACGGGCCGGTCTGATGCAGATCATCGGAACCGGGACCGAAAAAAAAGAGCGGGGAAGGAACGGCAGTTCATGATGTTTTCGGACATCAAACCAAGGAACCCTTCGACGGACATCGGCGAAATAATTTTGCCGATCCGTTTCGCGCGTCTTCATCTCCGCCAAACCAAAAAAAACCAAATCATAGAACGGTGGAGAGATGTCAATGAACCCTAAAAATCACCATGCCTTGGCGGTGATAGAGCCGCCGGGTTTGCCGGTCGCCGTACAACCGGTCAGCCACGATGAACCCCAACTTGATGCTGAAATTCAGGAAATCCTCGGACCGCGTAACATCCGTTTTATTTCACCGCGCGACATGGCTGAACTCGCCCTTGATCTTTACGTTGCCGGATTTTTCGGCTGGGACGAGTATGCCGCCCTCGCCTTTCAGGCTGAACTACAGCCGGACTACAATCAAACCATCGGCGCCTTGACGGGACGCAAAGCAGAACCCGACAGGCCCCGGGATTACATCCGGATTTGGGAACGCCGGCTGGCTTTCGAACGCAAACATATGCCGGACAAGCTGGGACAAATTCAGATTTCGCAACGGATCATTGCGACCCTGCGCGAGTTTGAACGCCCGCTCAA
>CALINB010000301.1 GCA_938045325.1 uncultured Rhodospirillales bacterium
TGTTCACATTGATCGCGATGGGAACCGGGGTGGCGTGGGCCTACAGCGTGGTCGCCACGGGGGCGCCCCAGATCTTTCCTCCTGCGTTTCGCGGGCCAGGTGGATCGGTCGCGGTCTATTTTGAAGCCGCCGCCGTCATTACCGTGCTTGTTCTTCTGGGTCAGGTCTTGGAATTGCAGGCCCGCAAAGGAACCAGTCAGGCCCTTAAAGCATTGTTGAAATTATCACCGCCGACGGCGCGCCTGATCGGAGAAGATGGGCGTGATCGAGAAGTGCCGTTAGGTGATGTCAGGGCTGGGCAACTTTTAAAGGTTTTGCCGGGCGATCATATTCCTCTCGACGGCACTATCCTCGAAGGCCGCAGTACCATAGATGAATCGATGATCTCCGGTGAATCCCTGCCGGTGGAAAAAAAGCCCGGCGAAACTGTCATCGGCGGCACGATGAATACGACCGGCAGTTTTACGATGCGCGCCGATAAAATCGGCAGCGAAACACTGTTGGCGAAAATCGTGCAAATGGTCGCCGATGCTCAGCGCTCACGCGCGCCCATTCAAAGCCTAGCCGATCGTGTCGCTAGTTACTTTGTGCCGGCCGTGATCGGCATCGCAATACTCTCCTTTATTATCTGGTCTATTTTCGGTCCCGCGCCGGCCATGGGCTTTGCTCTGATTGTCGCCGTTTCCGTACTGATTATTGCCTGTCCGTGCGCCTTGGGACTGGCAACGCCGATGTCGATCATGGTCGGGATCGGCCGGGGCGCGGGCGAGGGGGTGCTTATTAAAAGCGCCGATGCCCTGGAGCGCCTGGAGAAGGCCGACACGCTGATTTTCGATAAAACAGGTACGCTGACGGAAGGAAGGCCACGTGTCACGGACATCATAACCGCACCGGGTACGTCAAAAACAGATGTCTTGCGCCTGGCGGCAAGCCTGGAACGCCATAGCGAGCATCCACTGGCCGGGGCCGTTATCGCAGCGGCTGATGACGACAATATTCACTTATCCGAGGCTATGGATGTTTTAGCCATGCCCGGCAAAGGCATAACCGGCATTGTCGATGGCCATCAAATCACGATTGGAAATGAAGCGCTATTGGCCGGGCAAAACATAGCAACCGAAGGCCTTACGGCTCAAGGTGAGAGATTTCACCGGGAAGGTGCCGGCACGATGTTTGTGGGGATCGATCAAAAAGCCGCCGGTTTGATCGTTATCCGCGACACCATCAAAGAAAATGCGAAAGCGGCGTTGGACCAGCTTCGCCGCGACGGTTTAACGCTCATCATGCTGAGCGGCGATAACGAATCAACGGCTCAGCATGTCGCAAAACAGTTGGGCATCGAGAATGTGACCGCCGGCGTTTTACCGGGGGAAAAAAGCGCGATCGTTGGCAAGCTTCGCGATCAGGGTCACGTTGTTGCCATGGCTGGTGACGGTGTGAATGACGCACCGGCATTGGCGGCAGCGGATATTGGCATCGCCATGGGTACAGGAACGGATGTCGCTATAGAAAGTGCGGGTATCACCCTTGTGAAGGGCGATCTTCATGGCGTTGTCCGTGCCCGTAAGCTCAGTCAAATCACGATGAAAAATATTCGACAGAACTTGTTCTTCGCGTTTGCCTACAACGGTCTTGGTATACCGGTCGCTGCCGGTGTTTTTTTTCCGATTTTTGGAATTCTGTTAAACCCTATGATTGCCGCGGCGGCCATGAGTTTTAGTTCTGTTTCAATCATTTTAAATGCGTTGCGGTTAAAAGCCGTGAAGCTATCGATCTGATGTTTGTGTCGAGGAGGTTTGAATGAACATAGGAAATGCGGCTGAAAAATCCGGTGTTCCCGCTAAAACCATTCGGTATTACGAAAGCATCGAGCTGATTCCGCCGGCGGACCGACTTGAGAACGGATATCGCGATTACAGTATTCAAGACATTCAAACACTGCAGTTTATTCACCGTGCCCGAAAACTCGGGTTCTCAATTAAAGACGTCGGTAATCTTCTCACGCTTTGGCAAGATAAAAACAGGGCCAGCGCCGAGGTTAAATCGCTTGCCCAAAATCATATCAAGCAGTTGGATGAGAGGATTAACGAATTAACGGCGATTAGGAGCACGCTGGTACATTTGACTGAAAAATGTCATGGCGATGATCGTCCGGATTGTCCCATTCTGAAAAAACTCGGCGCGGAATCTTAGAAATTTTTCCCGGTTTTACGGTGTTTATCCGTTGTTAACTTAAATTCAATCTCACCGAGTCTTAGATACGCTAAAATAGCCGGATTAGGTCGGTCCCTGGGGGAAGTTGGATTAATGGCCCGCCGTTCTCAACAGCGTTTGATATTGCTCGTTTCGACAGCCGTTACCGTCGGTTCATTGGCGGCGATCGGCTATGCGTTGGCGCCGGTGTTGTTAGGGTCTTCCGAAGTGCAGGTTGCGGTCAAGAAACCGTTGCCGCCCACACCGAAAACGGTACCGAAAAAGCCGCCGAAAAAAATCGATAAACCGGCGATGCCTATTAAGGCTCAAACGGCAGAAACAAAAGAACCGGCGATAAAACCACCAGAGAAAAAAGAAGAGCCTGCAGCTTCGGGTGATCAATCGCCATCGGTCATCAAATCGGCCGAGGCGTCTGTCCATAAAACGGAAAAGCAACGTCCGCCATCCGATAAGCCGGTCGAAAGCAAACCGCAACCGGCGGCGTCTTTGCAAAAAAACGAGAAAGCCGTAGCAGGACCGAAAGAAGAGGAAAAACCAAAACGGCCCTACGAAGAACCCTTGCCAGGTGATATTTATGAACCCCCGGATATCAAAACACCGACGCGTAAACCAAAAGCGCCGAAAGCCCGACGGATCAAAAAAACGCCACAAGAGAAAAGCGTAAAAGTCGCACGCTTAACGCCGCTGAAACGATCCCAATTGCCGCCGTGGCGGCGTTATGCGGTCTGGGCGCCGATCAAGAAAAAAGACCGGGGCAAACCGAAAATCGTCATCGTGATTGATGATATGGGGATCGACCAGCGTCGCTCAAAGAAAATTGTCGCTTTAACTGGGCCATTAACACTGTCGTATTTGACTTATGCTAAATCTCTTTACAAGCAAACGCGCGCTGCACGAAAAGCAGGCCACGAAATTATGCTACATCTGGCGATGGAGCCGGCCAACATGCAAAATGACCCAGGGCCGCGTGTCCTGTTGCGGGATTTAGAGCCAGACGAAATCCAACGGCGGTTGGTTTGGGGGTTAAGCCGGTTGCATCGTTATGTCGGTATTAACAACCATATGGGCAGTAAATTCACCGCCGACCGATACGGCATGACGATTGTGATGAAAGAATTGCGCCGCCGTGGGTTGTTGTTTTTAGATTCACGAACGACCAATAAGTCCGTCGGTGCCGTCATCGCCCATGCCATTGGTGTGCCGTATGCCGAAAGAAACATATTCCTCGATAACGTAAATGAACTCGGTGCGGTTCAAAATCGCTTAGCGGAGCTTGAAGGGCTGGCGCGTCGCCGTGGCAAGGCTATTGCCATCGGTCATCCCCGGAATGCGACGATTAAGGCTCTAACGGCCTGGCTCGGCGAGGTGAAATCGAGAGGGTTCGTAATCGTGCCGTTGACGTCCGTTGTGCATGTGCCGAAAATAGCCGGATAGAAAACGCACAAATTTGGTGAGGCCGTCATCTCCATCAAACTGAACGATTTTGAAAAAGATATGCTTGCCGGCAAGTTCGGTGAGCCGCGCCAGATTGCGCTCGAACAGCAAATTAAGGTCGGAGACTTTTTCGACGCGCCCAATTTTGTCGAGATCAGCCAAGTCCACCTCATGGCCGATACGGAATCCCTAGGCGAGGCTGGTGTCGAATATCTTGAGAACATGGCCGGATACGATGAAAAAGACCGTCGCGTTGCTGTGCCGACGGTAACGGATCCGCGCGGTATCGATCTCATGGCTTACAAGAAGCTCAACCAAGAAGAAAGCTGGGCCGAGCTTGAACGGCGCGCGATAAAGGCGTTCGAGGCTATGGGTATCTTGATGACGGATACCTGCATCAATTATCAAACGATTTTGCCACCGGCATTCGGCGAACACGTCGCGTTTGGTGATACAGGCTCGGTGATCTACACCAACAGCGTGCTTGGCGCGCGCAGCAACTTCGAAGGCGGTCCGGCAGCGTTGACGGCGGCACTGACAGGGAGAGCACCGCGTTATAAGTGTCATCTCGATGAAGGCCGACGGGGAACCATCCGATTTGTCATTAAAGACAGGCCAGAAAATTTAAGCGACTGGGGTGCGCTCGGCGGGGTCGTCGGCAAGAAATCCGGTTCCTATTGGGCGGTGCCGGTTCTCGAAGGCATCGACGGCACACCGACATCCGATGAAATGAAACATTTTGGTGCCGCCCTGGCGAGTTACGGTTCGGTGCCGATCTTTCACATGGTGAGCGCGACGCCCGAAGCGCGTTGCCTTGAAGATACGTTTGACGGCACACCGCCGGCGCCGATTGAACTCGGCAAAAAGGATATCGATGGTTTTTATGCGTCCTTCGGCCGCCACGAAGACAAGGTCGATGTGGTGGTCTTTGCCGCCCCGCAAATGTCGTTGGTGGAGATGCAGCAATTGGCCGACTTGTGCCGCGGTAAAACGATACACAAGGATACGTCGTTGATTATTGCAACATCGCCGGAGATTAAATCCGCCGCAAATCGTATGGGACTGACGAAAACCATCGAGGATACCGGTGCTATGGTTCTCGAGGGTGTGTGCTTTTATCAAATGTATGCGCGTGAAACGGGCGAGGCGAACGGCTGGAAGAAACTGATGAGCAACTCCGCCAAGCTGGTGAATATTATCTCGGGTTATGGTTACGAACCGGTCTTGGCACCGATGGAGGTCTGTATCGATGCCGCCATAAGAGGGAAAATGTCTTGATGAGCGATGTCGTGATCAAAGGCCATGTCGGAATCGGTGCGAAAGTGCGCGGTAAAGCCCTCGTTGCAAAGGATGATTTTTCTGCGCGTTACGATTTGGACCGAATCAAAGGCGTTTTTTCCCGGCCCGCGCATAAACTCGTCGGCGAGAATTACGTCGATACCATTCTTATTCTGAATACCGCGAAAGGTGGCGTCGCGACGTCCTGGATGCTGCATGAAATGAATTCACGCGGCATGGCGCCGAAAGCGTTGATCCTCAACACATCCAATCCGATCATGGCGCAGGGGGCGGCGTTCGGTGACGTGGTGCTGATGGACCGGTTCGAGACCGACATTACGGAAGCGGTTCAGACTGGTGACGACGTCACGGTCGATCCGGCCGCCGGAACGCTCACCATTCATAAAGATTAGAATGAGAGATCGCATTCGCACGCAAATCTGGGTGCAGGCACAAATTCGTGTTTGCGATCAACGGAACATCGCGATTTTCGTGCGCAAAAAAGGCGATGTCGACGCAGGCGCGGTTCTCATCAAGCTCAATGGGTTTGCTGAAGGTTCCATCGTGCTAACCCAGGTAACAGGCGCGGATCGCACAGAATGGATGCGCGGTACGGGTGATGCGCCGGTGTCCGATCACGAGGCGGAAGAATACATCGAGCGGCAACTCAAATGGGACCCGGATGTTTGGGTGCTCGAAATCGAAGACCCGAAAGGGGAATACCTCG
>CALINB010000302.1 GCA_938045325.1 uncultured Rhodospirillales bacterium
AGATAGGCATCGACGACCTTTTGCCCGGCCTCGCCGAACCGTTGCTTGAGCGACGCGGGATCATCGGTTGCGCTGAGGACGCGATAGAGGAATTCGGCTTCCTGGCGTGTCGAACGGCGGCGTGAGATCATCCGAGCCGAAGCGATCCCCGCTTCCTGCAAAAGATCCATCACCAATTCGCGAACCGGACTCGGCACGGAACCGGAAACGGTTTGGGCGTGAAGCGGCACCGTGAAAAACACCAAAACCATTAGCGACAGGCAAAGACCCGTTTTCATGTCTGCTCACCGAAAAGTTAAATTAATAATGAGGCGGCGGCGCTTCCTCTTGGGACGATTGAAACTTGAGATCGTCTTCCAGCGCCGCGATCCGGTCTTTCAAATCGTTCACCTTCGCCGTCAATTCGTCAATGGTATCCCATTGCTTGGCGGCGGTATCGCTTAAATCCTGTATGGTCGCTTCCTGGTGCGCAACTTGCGCTTCTAGCTCGGTCAGTCGCTGATCAGCTCCGTCCCCGCCCATTACGAAACCCAAATATCGGACGGCACGAAAATCTCGCCTTGGGTCAGCTTGCGCGCGGTGCGCAGGATTTCCGCTGAATGCACCACAGAATTCACGCCGTTCGGTTCGAGATCGACCGTCACGTCGAGCGCGCCCAAGGGGTGCTCAATACGCACTTTTGCCGGATTTTCGTTGGGCCGGTCCAGCATACCGTCGGCCACGGTGCCGGGCGTGAGCGCGCAGGCCGCGAGGCATTGTGATGAGGTCGCCGCGAGTGTCGGATGGGTTTGCCACGGCATGAAGTAGCGCGTGCAGATGGTGCCGCCGTCTTTTGCCGGCGCAAACAGCGCAATCTTCGGCATCACGGACTTGCTCACGTCCCCCATGCCCATCTTCTCGCCGGCCTGCAGGCGCACGGATTCCATTTTCTCGAACAACTCTTTGTTGTCATCCAACTCGGAGATGGTTTCATAACCTGTAATGCCGAAATCTTTCGCCCGGCCGATCACGACCGGCATGGTCACGTCCATGCAGGTGACTTCAAATCCGTCGAACGTGTCGATCAGGTTGCCGGTCGGCGCGAACTTGTCCGTTGCCGAGCCGGTTATGTCCATAAACCGCAACTGAATGGGTGCTGCCGTACCCGGCACGCCGTCGATGCTGGCGTCGCCTTCATATACGACCTTGCCGCCCGGCGTCTGCACGGTGGAAACGAACCGCCCGCCCGTGTTGACCGCGAGAATTTTGATTTCCGTGGTGTCCCCTTGCGGCTCGACCAAACCCATTTCGAGCGCCGCTGGCCCGACAGTGGAGAGCATGTTGCCACACGTGGTGTTGAAGTCGACGACGTGATCGAGCGCCTGGACTTGCACGAAAAAGTAATCGACATCCGCCCACTCGTCGTCGGACTTGGACAGGATCGGCACTTTAGTGGTGACTGAGTTCCCGGCACCGATGCCGTCGATGTTGATGATGTGCCCCGAGCCGGTCGCCGAAATCAATAATTTCGCCAGCGTGTCGCGGTCTTCGGGCAGGTCTTTTTTATTGAACACCGGCCCCTTCGACGTGCCGCCGCGCATGTGCATAAACGGAATACCGCGTTGATCTGTCATGATCGCCTCATGGAATGAAATGGGGTGGCTGATGGGATTCGAACCCACGACCCTCGGCACCACAAGCCGATGCTCTAACCAACTGAGCTACAGCCACCATCGTTTTTCACGTATCCCGCGATGATTACGGGATATGGAAGGACCCTTAAGTAGACCCGGGCCTAATCCCCGTCAAGCGGCCCCTTTGCGAATATAAAATTATCAGCAATCTTCGCTTTTGACCTCATTTTCCTTCGACACGCGCGGCTCAGGATGAGGTCAGTCCTTATTCCGCTGAAATCATAGCCGATCTTGCGCTTTCGGTGCGCCTGATCCATAACGATGGCCCACTCAGGAGCAAAAAACCATGGCTCAAGCCGATCTTCACACCGTCGCCGCGCTCGAACGCCTCGGCACCGAAACCGCGTTCGAAGTCCTGGCGCGCGCCAAGAAACTCGAGGACGAAGGCCGCGACATCATCAATCTCGGCATCGGCCAGCCCGATTTCACGACGCCCGAAAATATTGTCGAGGCCGCGATCAAGGCGTTGAAGGACGGCCATCACGGCTACACGCCGGCGAACGGGATTTTACCGCTTCGCGAAGCCGTAGCCGAAGACATCGCCAACCGGCGCGAGGTTACCGTCGATCCGGATCACATCGTGATCATGCCGGGCGGCAAAGTGACGATGTTTTTCGCCATCCTCATGTTCGGTGAACCGGGGGCGGAGATCATCTACCCCAACCCGGGCTTTCCGATTTACGAATCCGTGATCAACTTCTCGGGCGCCAAGGCGGTACCGATGCCGCTGTTGGAAGAAAACGACTTCGCCTTCAGCGCCGACACCGTACTCGGCCTGATCACGCCGAAGACCCGGCTGATCATCCTCAACAGCCCATCGAACCCCACGGGCGGAGCGTTTCCCATGGCAGAAGTCGACAAGCTCGTCGCCGGGCTTGAGGCGCACCCGCATGTCGCGGTCATGAGCGACGAGATTTATGATCGAATTCTCTATGACGGGCGCGAGCACGTCTGTTTTCTCAAATACGAAAGCCTGCGCGACCGGCTGATCTTGCTGAACGGCTGGAGTAAGACCTACGCCATGACCGGCTGGCGGCTCGGTTATTCGGTGTGGCCTGAAAAACTCGTCGAGCCGGTCACCCGCCTCGCGATTAACTGCCATAGTTGTGTGAATGCCGCGACCCAATTTGCCGGCATCGAGGCGCTCAAGGGCCCGCAGGACCGCGTCGATGAGATGGTCGCCGCGTTTACCAACCGCCGCCAAGTGATCCAGCAGGAACTCAACCAAATCCCCGGCTTTCGCTGTATTGAGCCGGGCGGCGCGTTTTACGCCTTTCCGAACATCGAAGGCACTGGATTGAGTGCACAGGAACTGCAAAACAAGCTGCTGAACGAAGCCGGCATCGCCACCATCTCCGGCACCAGTTTCGGCTCATACGGCGAAGGCTACATTCGGTTCTCGTACGCCAATTCCGAAGAGAACATCCGCGCGGCCGCCAAGCGTATCAAGGACGTGCTTTAACGCCCAAACGAGAGTCTCAATAAACAGGCAATTGCCCATTAATTGAGCATCGCGGTCAGGCCATAAGCCTCTATGCTACTTTAAGAAACAAACACAACTTATTGAAATAAAAAAAATTTCTATAAACTTGCAAACTGGCACGCCCCCTGCACTATTAAGTCCGACGCACGGCGGTAAGCCAACAAAAAAGTGCGCTGAACAATCATGAGGGAACCTGCCGGTTACGCAATTCACGCGGTCCGGCCTTTAGAGTCGAAGAGTGATCAGTACGGACAATGAAAAAAATCGAAGCGATTATCAAACCATTCAAACTCGATGAAGTGAAAGAGGCCCTGCATGAAGTCGGTCTGCAAGGCATTACGGTCTTGGAGGCTAAAGGTTTCGGCCGGCAAAAAGGTCATACCGAGCTTTACCGGGGGGCCGAATATGTCGTCGATTTCCTGCCAAAGGTGAAAATCGAGGTTGTCGTCGATGATGACCAGCTGGAACGAGCCGTCGAGGCCATCCAGCAATCGGCCCAAACCGGGCGCATCGGTGACGGCAAAATCTTTATTTCCACCATTGACGATGCCATCCGGGTTCGCACCGGCGAGCGCGGTTCGGACGCACTCTAAACTTCATTTTTCAATCATTTAACCATCATCACGAGAGAAAGAGAGTAAGGGAGAAAACAAAGTCATGACTTTAAAATGCGAAACGCCTCAAGATGTGCTGAAGGCGCTCAAGGACGAAAATATCCCCTGGGTCGACCTGCGTTTCACGGACCCCCGTGGAAAATGGCAACACCTCACCATGGCCGCCGATTTTATCGAAGAAGATTCGTTTGAAGACGGCATCATGTTTGACGGCTCCTCCATCGCTGGTTGGAAAGCAATTAACGAATCCGACATGTCCCTGATCCCCGACGCCACAACGGCCGTCATGGATCCGTTCACGGCACAGCCGAGCATGATCCTTTATTGCGACATCAACGAGCCGACCACCGGCCAAGCCTATGAACGCGACCCCCGCTCAATCGCTAAAAAAGCGGAAGCCTATCTCGGTTCCACCGGCATCGGCGATACGGCCTACTTCGGGCCGGAACCGGAATTCTTCGTATTCGACGATGTTCGCTTTGATGTCACGATGAACCGGTGCTTTTTCGAGATCGACTCGGAAGAAGGCCCCTATGTCAGTGGCAAAATCTTCGATGAAGGCGGTAACATCGGTCACCGGCCCGGCGTTAAGGGCGGTTATTTCCCGGTCCCGCCTGTGGATTCAGCCCACGACCTGCGTGCCGAAATGGTATCGACCATGCAGGAAATGGGCCTCACCATGGATAAACATCACCATGAAGTGGCGCCCAGTCAGCACGAACTCGGTCTCGCGTTCTCGACCCTGGTTCGCTCCGCCGATAACGTGCAAATCTATAAATACTGCACACACATGGTCGCCCACACGTACGGCAAGACGGCAACGTTCATGCCGAAACCGGTTGCCGGCGATAACGGCTCGGGCATGCACACCCACCAATCGATCTGGAAAGACGGCAAGCCGACCTTTGCCGGTTCCGGGTATGCCGACCTCTCCGATACCGCCCTGCACTACATCGGCGGCATTATCGCGCACGCTAAGGCGATCAACGCGTTTACCAACCCGACGACCAACAGCTACAAGCGGTTGATCCCGGGCTTCGAAGCGCCGGTGTTGCTGGCTTATTCGGCCCGCAACCGCTCGGCTTCGTGCCGAATTCCGTTCTCCAACTCGCCCAATGGCAAGCGGGTCGAAATCCGCTTCCCGGATGCCATGGCCAACCCTTACCTGGCGTTCTCCGCCATGCTGATGGCCGGCCTCGACGGCATTCAAAACAAGATCCATCCGGGCGATGCCATGGATAAAGACTTGTACGATCTGCCGCCGGAAGAACTCGCCGACGTGCCGACCGTTTCGGGCTCGCTACGCGATGCCGCCGAAGCACTCGATGCTGACCGTGCGTTCCTGAAAAAAGGCGACGTCTTCACGGATGACCAAATTAACGGTTATCTCGACCTCAAGTGGGAAGAAATCTACAACTTCGAACACGCCCCGCATCCGGTCGAATTTAAAATGTACTATTCTTCCTGATCTCTCGTGAGATCACACGAACTAAGGGCCGCTTCTTCAAGCGGCCCTTTTTTTGTTTGGGTGATTACGAAAACTTTATTCGGGCCGCGTGCCGATGACCACAGAGCGGTGCATGACCCGCCGGTGCTGGCTCATGTCGTAATTGTGCAGCACCCGGTGCAACAGGCTGCGGTTATCCCACATCACGAGATCGCCGAGCCGCCAGCTGTGGGGATACACAAACCGCCGTTCCGTCGCGTGATCATAAAGCCGCTTTAACAGTGCGATGCCTTCCTCGCGGTCCATGCCTTCGATGCAGTCGGTATGAATGCCAATGTAGAGCGCCTTGCGCCCGTTATCCGGATGGGTGCGCACCAAGGGGTGCACGACCGGCGGGCGTAGCTTGATTTCCTCGGGCGTCGCCGGTTTGCTGCCAGTGTTGCGCCGATTCGCTTCCCAGCTATGGATGGCCTTCAGGCCTTCAATTTGTTTCTTTGTCGCATCATCAAGTGTTTCATAAGCGAGATGCATGTTGGCAAATTCGGTTTGCCCGCCGTCGGGCGGTAATTCGCGCGCATGCAGAAACGTCGCGAACGACGGAATTTCGTGATAGGACTTATCGGTGTGCCAATGAAAGCTGCCGTAGGTCCGCTTGATCGGGTTATTGTTTTCATCGACATTGGCGATGACATGCACCTGTGGCGTTTCATGGCCTTTAACGTCATGCAGCAGATGACGCTCCAGCGTACCGAAACGCTCCGTCATTGCCATTTGCTGTTCGCTGGTTAAATCCTGGTCGCGAAACACCAGAATATGGTTTGCCACCAACGCACGCACAATTGCATCCCGAAGATCGTCATCGAATGGCTGCGACAGATCAACGCCGAGGATTTCGGCCCCCGCCGCCTCGCCGACCCGATTTAACACGAATGGATAAGACGTATCCTGCGCCACGTTGTTCATGCACACGCCTCCTGAAATAAGTTCTCACATTATAAACCCAATTTTCCGGCGAGGCACCATGAGACACAAAAATATTTTTACGTCAGGTTCGAAAAATCCGTGAAATTGATCTTGCCATATGAGCGCCACAATTTAGTATTTTCATATAGTTAGTCCGTATCGCTTCTTGAGGGGATAGCCATCGTGAGGGCCTTGAAGACTGTACGGCAAAGCCGGACAGCCCAGTTGATTTTCGGTGCGTTTTGCATGTTCTCGGTGCTGGCCCTGAGCCCGACGTCACCGGCGCTCGCGCAAAACTACCCGCAAATGATTCAAAAGCAGATCCCGAAGCTCAAGAACGCGGCGGCGGAAATCGTCAAGATATACAACAGCGTTTCCGGCCAGCCCAACATGCAACAGCTTCGCAATATCGACAAACAATCGAAGCTGATGGACGGCGCCATCGTTCAAATCAGCCGCATGGCCCAATGGCTTGACGAATCAAAAGAGGACCACCTCAAGCTTAAAGCCGACGGCATGTTTGCCATTCGCAACGCAACCTCGGATGTCGCCGAAGCGCAGTTGAAATCGAAGCAACGGGGTGTCACCAACAACATCATTCTCTATTCGAAACCGGAAACGGGTCAACTTGCGCAAGATCGCAAAAATTTTGAAGCCGCCCTCAAGGCCGAGACTAAACGCCTTGCCGATTTGCGCGTCAAGCAAGGCCGGATCATCGCCGCAGAACGGAAAAAACGGTTAGAACAAGAAGCAAAATGGCAAGCCATGCGTGC
>CALINB010000303.1 GCA_938045325.1 uncultured Rhodospirillales bacterium
GGACTACCGGATGATGGACACACCGGCTACGGCGGCGAAGACTTTGGTCAAGGCGCGGCGAATCGCTTTGAAAAACGGTATCCGTTATGCCTATACCGGCAATATTCACGACTACGAAGGCGGCAGTACGTATTGCCACAACTGCGGCGAAATTTTGATTGGCCGCGATTGGTATCAATTGTCGGCATGGGGGGTGAAGGTCGGCGGAAATTATACGGGTAATTGTGCTTCTTGCGGCACACCGCTGGCCGGCGTGTTTGAAGCTGCCCCCGGTCAATGGGGCCGCAAACGTCAGCCGGTCCGTCTCGGGCGCGTTTCTTCGTAATGGTCTTGCCGTGACAGGCCCGAAGCAACCTGATAAAGCTTCACGCTCTTAAGCGTTTTTTTATTCTTTGTAACGGCTCAGGCGATTGATGTGGAAAAAGTGGCTGGCCCTGACCCTGAAAATTTTGGTGTCAGGGTTTTTAATTGTATTTCTTATCCAGCAAGTTGATATAGCTGCCGCCAAAGAGCGGGCCTTAAAAGTTGCGCCAGACATGCTGGCCCTGACGGTATTCTTATTTGCTGTGCAAGTTTTCCTCGGCAACCTTCGTTGGCGCGTGGTGCTTCATGCCATTATTGATTTAAGGCTGTCTTTCTGGCGCACATTGCGCATGTTGTATATTGGGTTTTTCTTTAATCAAGCCTTGCCGTCGTCTGTCGGCGGTGATGCCGTTCGTATGGCCTTGGCGCATCGGGCCGGTATGCCGTTGGGGCAAGCGATTGGTGGTGTTTTTTTGGAGCGCGTCGCCAATATCTTAGCGCTTGTGATGGTCGTTGTCGGCGCAACACCGTTTTTTGTGCCCCACATTCCTGCTGATCAGCAAATGTGGGTGTGGGCCGGCTCGATAACGGCTTTCATTGCCTCGTTGCTAGGTATTGTGTTTTTGATATCCTTAAAAAAATTGCCGGAAAAATTGCATAAATGGCGGTTTGTCCGCGGCCTGATCGGATTGGCCGGCGATACGAAGCGTGTGTTTCTGATACCCCGCCATGCCCTGCGCGCACTGTTTTGGTCCATTGTTGGTTTTTTGAACATTACCTTCGCCGTGTTTATTTTGGCTAAGGGGCTACAGCTGAGCATCACGTTCGTCGATTGTCTCGTCATTGTCCCTGTCGTGCTGTTATTGACGACATTGCCTATCTCGATTGCCGGGTGGGGGATTCGTGAGGGCGCTATGGTGGCGGGGTTAGGCTTAATTGGTATACCGTCGGAAGGCGCGCTGGTGTTATCGTTACTTCTTGGCTTTGTTTCTTTGGCCGTATGTCTACCAGGCGGCATCGTTTGGATGATGAGCTCGGAAAAACGTAAGGATATCGCCAAGGAAATGTCAGCCCTTGAATCCGGCGCCGCCACGGCTGATGATACGAGCCGATAATCATCTTCATGCTCCAGGAAGTTCAAAGTAATTAAGATAGTCACAAGGATGATCGAAGAATGAAAATAACTTTTGCCAGCACAACCATTCCCCGCACCGGTGTCGTTGTCGCCGGTGTTCTGGCTGACCGTAAATTAACGCCGAGTGCTGCTGAAATCGATAAGCGGACTCGCGGCCAGTTAAAAAAGGCGATTGCAGCCAGTCAATTCAAAGGAAACAAGAATCAAACATTAACGCTGCTGACTCCGGCAGGAACAAAGTTCGATCGCGTTGTGCTCGTAGGGCTGGGCAAGGCAAAAGAAATAGACGATCTGCAATTGCAAAATACAGGCGGGCAAATCTATGCCGCCGTTGAAAAAATTGGAGCGCCTTCAGTTGTCGTTTCTGTCGATGATATCGACGGCCTTAAGATGAATGCCGCAGAGCAGGCGGCGGAAATCGCTTTTGGCTTACGTTTGCGCTCTTACCGGTTTGATAAGTACCGCACCAAAGAAAAGAAAAGCGATAAGCCAACATTAAAATCGATCAAGGTGCTTTGCGATGGGCCGACGAAAGCGCGGCAGTTATTTGGCAAAAAAAATAAAATCGCAGACGGTGTTTTCTTCACCCGCGATTTGGTTTCCGAACCCGCGAATATTCTTTATCCGGAAACCTTTGCCGAGCATGCAAAATCATTGACCAAACTCGGTGTCAAAGTCGAGGTGCTTGGCGAAGCGCAAATGAAAAAACTTGGCATGGGGGCTTTGCTCGGGGTTGCACAGGGCAGTGTGCGCGAGCCGAAACTCGTGATTATGCAATGGAACGGTGTTCCTTCGAAAAAAGGTCAGAAAAAAAGCGCCGCGGCGAAACCGCTGGCCTTTATCGGTAAGGGTGTTTGTTTCGATACGGGCGGTATTTCCATTAAGCCGTCGAACGGCATGGAAGACATGAAGTGGGACATGGGCGGCGCGGGTGTCGTTGCGGGCCTCATGATGGCCCTGGCGGGCCGCAAGGCGAAAGTCAATGTCGTCGGTGTTGCCGGCTTGGTCGAGAACATGCCTGATGGGAATGCCCAACGGCCCGGCGACATTGTCACGTCCATGTCGGGACAAACCGTTGAAGTTTTGAATACTGACGCCGAAGGTCGCTTGGTGTTGGCCGATGCCATTCACTATACGATTGACCGGTTTAAGCCGAAATTCGTGGTTGATCTGGCGACCTTAACCGGTGCCATTATCGTGGCACTGGGCCATGAGTATGCTGGTTTGTTTGCTAATGATGATAAATTGGCGAGCTTAATTCTCGATTCGGGGAGGAAAGTCCATGAGCGGTGCTGGCGTTTTCCGTTGGGTGATGAATACGACAAATTGATCAACTCCGATGCAGCGGATATGAAAAACATCGGCAGCCGGGGCGGGGGCAGCATTACGGCAGCACAGTTTATTCAACGCTTTGTTGGTAATACGCCTTGGGTGCATCTTGATATTGCTGGGGTAACCTGGTCGAGTAAAGGCGCGCCGACGGTACCGAAAGGCGGCACCGGTTTCGGTGTTCGCTTGCTTGACCGGTTGATTGCCGATCATTACGAGCAGAAAACCTAATTCAGGGTTATCGCCTGATTGATTATCAATGTCAGAGATTTCATTTTATCATCTGCAAAAATCACCGCTTGAGATGGTTTTGCCCCGCTTACTTGAGAAGACTCTTGAAAGCGACAAACGCGCGGTTGTGATGATGGGCTCGGCGGAGCGAGTCGAATTTCTTAATAATGTGCTGTGGACATACAAAAAAGATTCTTGGTTGCCCCACGGCAATGCCAAGGATGGTCATGCGGAACTTCAGCCTATCTGGCTGACCGTTGAAGACGAAAACCCCAACCAGGCGGCTTTTTTGTTCCTTGCTGATGGCGCTCAAAGTAACAAGATGAACGATTACGAACGGTGTTTCGAATTATTCGATGGTAATGATCCCGATGCTGTTTCAGCAGCGCGGGAACGGTGGAAGGTTTATCAAGACGCCGGCCATGGTGTCACATACTGGTCGCAAAACGATCAAGGTGGTTGGGAGAAGTCCGATTAAGCTTCATTTTACGGTTTGGCAGTTTGTGCGCATGATGGTGTTTATGGAAGACTCACAGAATTCGCCGGGCTCAACGAAAAACAGTCTCGTTTTATCGCAGCGCCGGGAAATTTGGCGCGCGCTGGATGCGAAGCTTGCCGGTCTCGGTAAGAAAGACGCGCAGGCATTTTCCGAGCTCATGATGGAACAAGATGTCGTTCTTGAAGACGTCAGTCTGGAAGAATTGTGTGAATTTATCACCGCTGCCGAAGGGGTTGTAAAAGCTTTGCGTAAAGAATCTCAGGCGAAGCAACGCAATGAAACGGTTGCCGCGGGGCTAATTTTTGAGTTTGAAGAAATGCAGGTGTTACTAAAAGGGCTGCAACGCCGAAAAGCCAAAATCAGTGGCAAAAGGAAACCGTAACGGAAGGGTCAGCTGTGGCCCGCACTTTCATCATCCCATAGGGCATCTTCATCGGCGGGTTCAAGTGTCACCACACCGCTCGCGCCACCGAGATGACGTTCTTCAAGGTCAGCTGTAATTCGGTGTGCTTTTGCCGCCGCCCATTTGATTTTACCGGCGGCATCTTCACTGCCAAGATCAGTCGCTTGGTACGATAAGGCCCGCATGCTTGATGTGAGGGATGCGAATGTTTGCGCCAACGGTAAGGCTTGTTCGGCCGTGTATTCAAATCCGCCGTCACGCTCAAAGGCCTCGGCGATTTCATTGAGTAACGTCATCGCCTGGTCCGTGTCGCCGGGCATGTGCGTCATTTCCAGCTCATCAATGCGAGAGGCGATGTGGCGGATGATCTTGGCAAAAATTTGAGATTCGACGGATTCTGTTTCGGTCATCTGTTGCATTCACTTTTGATACGAGGCCGCTTGATAGCACGCTTCATGGCAAATGAAAAATGAGGGCGATCACATCTATTTTCAAGCCATTGTAAAAAAAGGATAAATTATAACATTAAGGGGATTTTTCCTTCCATCCCTTGCATGCTGGTGGCGATCCGTTTATAAGGCGCCGTCTTTATAGCGGGAAATCATTGTGGGCCGGTACTTGGTCACAATCAAAAACACCCGTTTGCGGAAATAAATTCGGGGAAACGGAAAAGTTATGGCTATTGAACGGACACTGTCCATTATTAAACCAGATGCGACGGCACGAAATTTAACGGGAAAAATTAATACATTTTTTGAAGACGCAGGATTGCGGATCGTTGCGCAAAAACGCATTCGGCTTACGCGTGAACAGGCGGAAGGATTTTATGCCGTTCACAAAGAGCGGTCCTTCTTCGGTGAATTATGCGATTATATGTGCTCGGGGCCGGTCGTCGTTCAGGTATTGGAAGGCGAAAACGCCATTCTGCAAAACCGTGAAATCATGGGGGCAACGAACCCGGCGAATGCGGATGAGGGTACAATCCGCAAAGCGTTCGGCGAAGATGTTCAGGCGAACTCCGTCCATGGGTCTGATTCGCCGGAAAACGCGGCCATTGAAATCAACTATTTCTTTAGCGATATCGAAATCGCCGGTTAATTTTTAACCGGCCTTTCTTATTGTTGAAGCCGTTTTTCGGCGATCAATCTAACCGCCAGCGGATAAATAACGTGTTCTTGCTCAAGAACGCGCGCTGCCAGCGTGTCGGGGGTGTCCTCGTCCTTAACGGGAACACAGGCTTGCGTGATGATGGGGCCGGCATCCATTTCCGGTACCACGTAATGCACGGTGCAGCCTGAAAATTTTACACCTGCTTCGATCACCCGTTCATGAACATGGATGCCTTTAAAGGCCGGCAGCAACGAAGGGTGAATGTTGATAACCTGATCGGGCCAATGGGCCAGGAACTGTGCCGTTACGATGCGCATAAAACCTGCGAGACATACAAGTTCGACCCCTGCTTGTTGTAAGGTTTCGGTTAAAGCCTGATCAAATTTTTCGCGTGCATCATAATCCTTATGATTGATGGTCTTTGTCGGGATGTTTGCTTTTTCGGCCCGATCGAGCCCTTGAACGTTAGGGATATTGGAGATGACCAAAACGATTTCGGCTGGAAATGCCGGATCGGCACAGGCATCGATTAACGATTGAAGGTTTGAGCCCCGGCCGGAAATCAACACGCCCAGCTTTAATCGCGCCATAAGGCCTCCGAATTTTTGATCACGACATGATCGCCATCAGTTTGGCGCGCCTCAATGCATCCGATGGTGAACACTGTTTCCCCACCCTGTGTCAGCGCCTTCGATACTCGACCGGCGTGTTCGGCATCAACGATAACAATCATGCCGATACCGCAATTGAAAGTGCGCATCATTTCCGCCGGATCGACATTGCCCATTTTCTTGAGCCAGGTAAATACGGATGGGGCAGTCCAAGAATCGGCATCGATGACCACGCTGCAGGAATCGGGAATAACGCGGGGCAGGTTTTCGCTGAAACCGCCACCCGTGATATGAG
>CALINB010000304.1 GCA_938045325.1 uncultured Rhodospirillales bacterium
GAAAGCAATCAAAACATTTTTTCAAATTTTCGGTAAATCCGTCTCCGCATCTAATGAATACACGTACCTGTCGAAAATGTCCGAACAGGAACTCGCAAAACGCGGCCTTAAAAGAGAAACCATCCCCGAATACGTCATTTCGTTGTATTTCAGCGAAGTTTAAGCGCAAAAACATAATCCCGAGGAGAGGCTCTCGGGATTATGTTTTAAGGTTGTCGTCAATATTAAGTTTCTAACTTCGGTGCGACAGAGGTTACTGCCGGCTTCCAAAGTTTTGCCCCACCCCGTTCGTATTGCACCGGATACGGGATGTCCGCACCAAGTGCGACGGCGGCGTGAAACGGCCAGCGCGGATTAAATAAGATACCGCGCGCCAAGGCGACCATGTCGACTTTACCCGATGCGACGGCTTCTTCGGCTTGATGCGCATCCACGATCATGCCGACTGTAGCCGTCGTGATTCCGGATTTCTTTTTGACGACTTCAGCAAATGGCATTTGATAGCCCGGGATAGCTTTGATCGGTGCTTTCGGATCAACCCCGCCGCCGGAAACCGTAATCAAATCGAAGCCGATGCCTTTCAGTTCACTGGCTAACACGGCCGCATCATCCGCCGTCCAGCCACCGTCCACGAAGTCCGAACCATTAACTTTCATGCCAAGGGGTTTTTCGTTGGGCCAAGCGGCGCGCACATCTTGAGAGACCTCGAGTGCGAGGCGAATGCGATTTTCAAGCGAACCGCCGTATTCATCGTCCCGTTGATTGCTTAAGGGCGACATAAACGAACTGAGAAGATAACCGTGGGCGCCGTGCAGCTCGAGATAATCAAGGCCTAATCGATCGGCGCGCTTTGCCGTTTCGACAAAATCCTTCCGCAGGTCTTTCAATTCATCTTTGCTCATGACATGCGGCGTCGGCCAACCGTCAGTCAACGGTAACGGTGACGGTGCTTCGGTTTCCCACGCACCATTTTCTTCGGTCAGAAAACTGCGGCCATCCCATGGCAACTCACAGGATGCCTTACGTCCGGCATGACCGATCTGAATACCGATCGGGATATCGCTAACCGAACGGGCAAGCTTCAGGACCTTTGCCATTGCTGCTTCGTTTTCGTCCGAATACAACCCTGTGCAGCCATGAGTAATCCGGCCTTTAGGGCGGACCGCCGTCGCTTCAATGCAAAACAACCCCGCCCCCGACATCGCCATCGATGGCACATGCATCATATGCCAATCGGTCATATTGCCGTTTTCGGCACTGTATTGGCACATCGGCTCGACATAAATCCGGTTGGATAACGTAAGATTGCCGATCTCAATCGGCGTGAACAGTTTGCTGCTCATGATCTATCCTCTATGCGACTATAGGTTTGCCATACCGACGCTTAGCCCGCCGTCGACAAAAATGGTTTGGCCGGTGCAAAAGGATGCTTCTTCCGACAAAAGAAAATGAATCATCGCGGCGATCTCACGCGGCTCGCCCAAGCGCTTCATCGGCACTTCGGCGGCAAAGGCATCGAGATCCGGATTGTTGAATTTGAGCATTTCCGTCAGCGTCGGTCCCGGCGCGACGACATTCGCGGTGATGTTATCCAACGCCAGTTCCAACGACCAACTCCGGGTCATGCCGAACATGGCGGATTTCGCAGCCCCATAGCTGGTGCGCGTGACACGCCCCAGGGCCGCCCGGCTCGAGATATTGATGATCCGGCCCCACTTTTGTTTGCGCATATGCGGCAAGCAGGCCTGCACCATCTGCACGGACGCACGCAGGTTGATTTCCATCACCTGATCGAACTGCTCGAGGGTAACGTCCCAAATCATTTGCGGATTGGCGAGCCCCGCGCAGTGCACAACTTTGTCGACCTTATGATCGGTCGTGATTTGTTTCATCACGGCGGCAAGGTTTTCACGATCGAGCAAGTCGACTTTGTAAACATCGCCGGGAAAGTCCGGATCATCGTTGCGCGCAAGCGCAATCACATGGTGACCGTCTTCGGCTTCCATATCGGCCGTCGCCCGGCCGATGCCTTTGGTCCCGCCGCTGATGAGTGTCGTTCGTTTGGTCATAGAGTTCCTACCCTTCCGATGTCAGCAAGGAAACGCCGAGTATGGCGCGGCGAATGAGCCACGGGCTCGGGCGGTACCGGGGATCGCCATAAAAGTCATAAAGTTCGCGCAAAATCGCGAGGATGGTATCGGCACCTAGCTCATCGCCAAACTCGAGCGGTCCTTTAGGATAGTTCAGCCCTAACTTGACCGCCGTATCGATATCGTTCGGGGTCGCGACCCGTTGCTGGGCGATATTGCACGAAACGTTCACGATCAGCGCAATAATCCGCTGCGTGATAAATCCGGGGCTGTCGTGAATAACCGTCACCGGGTTTTCGTCACCGGCCAGCAACCCATGAACCGCATCGCGGTGTTTCGCGTCCGTCACCGGGGTCGTCATGATCGTGCGCCGGCCTTCACCATTAAAGAGCATATCGACGGCAACCGTGCGCTTGGGATCGAGTTTTTCTGCAACCGCGGCGGTTGACGCATCCATGCCGATGGGCGCGACGACACAAACCGAGTCCTTGCCCGGTGTTTTGTCGCTATCGATATCCGCACCCGCGTCTTTAAGAATTTTACTGAGTGTTTTGTGCCCCGCTTTGTTGGCTTTGCTGATCCAAACTTTCGTTTTGCCCGCCTTGGGTGCCGCGGCTTCTTCAGGCACGACCGGCTTGCCGTCTTCGTAAGCATAAAACCCAGCGCCCGTCTTGCGGCCGTGAACGCCGCCGTCCTTGCGTTGCTGGCCGATCACCGAGGGCTTGTACATCGGTTCTTCGTAGTATTGGTGATAGATCTCTTCCATCACCGAGTGCGCGATATCGATACCGACGAGATCTAGCAATTCAAACGGACCCATCCGGAAACCGGCGGCTTCCTTCATAACCCGGTCAACATCGACATGCTCGCAAATGCCTTCACCGATGATACGCAGAGATTCAGGCCCATATGCGCGGCCCGCGTGATTGACGAGGAAGCCCGGCGTATCCTGGCAGGCGACCGTGTGTTTACCCATGCGCGTGCCGATCACCATCAGGGCATCGACGACGGATTGATCCGTGCGCAGGCCACCGATCACTTCGACAAGCTTCATCAGCGGCGGTGGGTTAAAAAAGTGCAATCCGGCAACACGTTCGGGGTTTTCCGTGCCGGCCGCAATCGATGTTACTGACAGAGACGACGTATTCGTCGCCAAAATGCCGTCCTTGGCGACGATGTTATCCAACTCGGCGAAGACTTTCTTTTTAATATCCAAGTCTTCGATGATCGCCTCGACCACCACATGACAGTCCTTGAAGCCATCCAGTCCATTGACGATTTCAATGCGGTCCGTTGCCGCTTTAGCGTCTTCCGCACTCATGCGGCCCTTCTCGGCGGCGCGATTGAGCATGCCGCCGATAAACTCGGCGGCTTTGTTCAGTTGTTCGGTGTTGGTGTCGAAGAATTTGACCGACATTCCGGCGACGGCTGAAACCTGAGCGATACCCCGCCCCATGGTTCCCGCACCCAGAACGCCGATGGTGAGATCGGAGCGTTGCGGATCGAGCATCTCTTTTTACTTTCCTTTATATGTTGGTTTTCGTTTCTCGATGAAGGCTTTGACACCTTCTTGCTTGTCTTCGGTTGCAAAGAGGAAATAGAGCGATTTCCGTTCGAGCTTGAGACCGGCATCGAGCGGCCCGTCGAGCCCCGTCAGCACGGTTTCCTTGATCATGCGCATGGAGAGCGGCGGCATCTTGGCGATTTTACCGGCAAGCTCGAGCGCGCGCGGCAGCACTTCATCATCCGGCATCACTTCACTGGCAAGACCGATGTTGGAGGCTTCCTGGCCGGAAATAAACCAGGCCGTCAGCATCATCTTCATCGCTTTGAATTTCCCGACCGCGCGCGGCAGCCGCTGCGTACCCCCGCCGCCCGGCA
>CALINB010000305.1 GCA_938045325.1 uncultured Rhodospirillales bacterium
GCTCAAACCGCTATGCGGCACCCTTTACCTTGCTAATTTCGTGCCAAGACCGAAGCCGGGTGGTGGTGATGTAACTCATTGAATAACATTAATATTTTATAATTTTACCAGTCCGTTGTATCCAGTTTGCGGGGTTAAAACGCCCCCTCGGCATTTCTTGCCCAGTTGAGGGCTTGAAGGGGCTAGAATCATGCAGTTTCCTAACGTTTTAGATCGCGGGCGACGGTGAGCATTTCATCGACGGTCGTGAAGGCTTTTGATGCGGCGTTGTAAGCCGTCTGCACCGTGATCATGTCGGTAAATTCATCGGCTAGTTCGACGTTTGAGAGTTCGCGCGCATTCGGAACGAACACAGCGGCCCCATCACCGCCGGCAAAGGTCAAGGTTGCCGGACCCGAATTGAGTGACTGAACGAAAGTGTTGCCGTTACGGCGTCCCAGGCCGTCGACGTTTATGAATTGAGCCAATGGTAGTTTGTAGAGTGTTCGAAACGTGTTGTCATCGAACTCACCGACCAATTCGCCTTTTGTATTGAAGTCGAACGATCGCATTAAAGCGATCCCAAAACCGTCACGGGTGAAGTCCTGCGGGATGAATTCACCGGCAAATTGTGTGAAGTCGACCAAATCCAACGCCAAGGCACCGGTCGCGCCGCTTTGGAAATTAAATGATAAATTTAAAGTCGAAGCGGATGTCAGATTTCCAGCGCCATCGAATGTAATGGAAATGGGTGCGGAGACGACTTCGGATACGACATTTGCCGTTGTGGTTGCAGCCGTCGCTGTGTTGTCGCCGTTGCTGCCGGTCGTCGTGTTAACAACGACGGCGGTACTGTCATTCACACCGCCGGCAATATCGGTGAAGGCCGCCGTCGTGGTAAAGGGGGTGCCTGCTGCATTGGCGGTTAACGTGATGGCCGCGGCACCAGACGGTGTTGCGGTAATGACGGGCCCGACCGTTGGGTCGGCGTTGATCGCGGCCAGTAAATTATCGCGAACGGCCGTGATATTCGCTTCGAGTCCCGTTAGGGTATAAACCACGTCCGTCCCGTTGACATTAACGGTGTAAGTATCGCCGGTTTCAAGCACGCCGACAGTGCCGCCGATGGTTACGGTATCGACCTGCGCGATATTGAGGTCATTAACACTGGCGGTTGTTGTGAAGGGAACGCCGGCCGTGCGTGCGGTGATAGTAAAGTCACCGTTTGTGGCCCCCGGCGCAATGATAAATGTACTCGCAATGGTGGCGTTGTTGGCAAGCGCACCCATGATGCCGTTTCGAATATCGGCGAGTCCGCCTTCGAGGCCGTTGACAGTATAGTTAACGGTTTGTCCGCCGACGGTAATGGAATAAACATCGCCCGCCTCAACCGAACCGGCTACCGTGATGGTATCGACTTGTGCTGTCGGATTTTGAAAAGTGGTCGTCCTCATCTCCCAGGCATTGGTGCCGACCTTGTCGAAGGCGAGACGGATCGTCTGGGCTGCGCCAGCTGAATCAATGATTTCAAACGAAAACGTATTGATTTGCGTGCTGGCGTCAGGATTTTGAAGCAGGGCTGCCGTGGCCGTGTTGTCCACGGTGGCGCCACCGTTCGTTGCCGTTGCCGAAGATGAAAACGTACTAATGATATTGTTGTTGGTCAGCCGAATAACGCCGTCACCGCCGGCCGATGCGGTTACAACGGCGTTGATCGTCGCATTGCCGTTGAGGGCTGTCACCAAGGCATCCCGGACATTATTCAGGCTTTGACCGGTGGTGCCTGTGACAGTAACGGTCGTCCCTTCAACGGTGACGCTGTAGGTATCACCCGTTTCAACAACGCCGCCTAAGGTTACGGTATCAACTTGCGGCTGTGTAATAGGGTCATTGGCCGGCAGGTTTGCCGTCAGTGTTCCTACGGAAGTGGGTAGAAAAAAATCTGAAAAGGCGAAGGGATCGACCCGAATGTCTTGCGGTGTGCCTAACGTAAACGAACCATCGGGATTGACCGGTATCCCCTGCAGAAGGTGTCCATTTTTGTCGGCCAAGTAACCGGAATCAACTTGAATGGGTACGCCGCCGATACCGTTCACGCTTAATTGCGGTCCTGTTAAGATTTGCAAGGACCCGTCACGGGTGTAAAGCGTTTCGCCTGTGCCGCCAAGCTGCGTATTCAAGATAAGCATGCCCTGGCCGTTAACGGCGATATCGAGATCGCTTAAGCTGGAAGCAATGATGCCTTGATCGGCAATCCGGTTGAAATCTTTTGTACGTACGCCACCGAAATCTGAAGAGGATTTGACCTCTAAAACTTGCTCACCGGCACCGCCGCCGCGCGCCAGGGGGGCGCTGACCAGGGATGCAAAATGCGTGTCGATGCGCTTATAACCACCGGTGCTGACGTTCGCGACGTTTTTACCGATCACGTTAAGCGCATGCGACTGGCTCAACATGGCCGATACACTCGGGGCGAAGGCGCCGAATAAGGGCATTGTTGTTCTCCCACGGAAGGCTTGCTGGACCAGCCCGGCAAGCCGTCGTTTCAGATAAATGAAAGCAAGAAGGATGCCAGGACGGGGTTGGCTTTAAGGCATTGATTTTATTTGATTTATTATCATTTTATGGGTCTCGGCCTGGTGCAGGCCGGCACCGATCCCGTTGCCTAAGCAGAAATTGCCGGGTCAATGGCTAAAACCGGCAGAAAACGCCGCGTTTTTATGTTTTTTCTGCCCTATTCGGCGGCAAATACGAAGGCCTGATTCTGATCAATTCTGACCTCGACCGGCTGGCCCTGTTCATGCAGATAAACGCCATGAACCCGTGCCAATAAATGGGTGTCTTTACCCGGCGCGGGAACGGAGCGGCACAAATGAAGGTGGGTTGAACGGCCAAGCAAATTCGCATTTGCAATATGCATGGGTGTGCTCGGCGTTAAATTGTACCCCTCAGGCCCACCTGTCGGCGACTCACCGATAAAGACGCCTTCCGGGCGAATAAAGATTTGTGCGTGTTCGCCTTCTTTCAGATGGGGCGCTTGAAAGCATCCCATCGGCGTATCGACGCAACCTTGTTTCACAATACCACTCAGTCTGTTAACCGGACCGAAAAGTGCTGCAACATAAGCATTCGCCGGTTGGCAATAGGTTTCTTTGGGCGAGCCATCTTGCACGATACGGCCGTTTTGCATGATCAAAATCCGATCCGCCATATACATCGCTTCTTCCGGATCATGGGTAACCATTAACGTTGCGATACCGGAGTCGCGAAGCAAACGCAAAGTATCTTCGCGTACTTGAACGCGTAACGTCACATCAAGATCCGAGAAGGGTTCATCTAATAGCAGAATACCCGGTTGCGGTGCGATCGCCCGCAAAAGAGCGACCCGTTGCTGTTGTCCACCGGAAAGAATGTGCGGGTAACTGTTGGTAAGATTGGTAAGGCCGATGCGCTCAAGGGCATTCTTAATCCACTGAATAAATTCCGATGTCGGCCGGTCGAGTCCGAACGTAATATTTTCTAAAATGGTCAGGTGAGGGAACAAAGCATAATCTTGAAACATCATGCCGACGCCACGTTTTTCCGGCGGCGTTTGTTTACCGGTTTCGGCATCGGCGATGACCGTGTCTCCAATTGATATGCGGCCGCTTTGTAAATCTTCGAGGCCGGCCGCTAAACGGAGTAATGTCGTTTTCCCGCACCCCGATGGCCCCAACAAACACGTGAGTTGTCCTGGCTGCACAGAAAATGAAACGTCACTGACAACGGCTGGCCCGTCATAGGTGTGATTAACATGTTCAAATTTGAGTTGGCTCATGCTGAAGCTTTCGGTAGTTGAGGCGACAGGTCTTGGCCGTCGTGCTGTTCTTTTTCCGCAGCCGATCCGGGCCTTGCAAAATCAATCGTACGGCTGAGCAGAATGACCGGTAGAATGCCTGCGGCAACAATGGTAACAGCGCCTAATGCGCATTCTTCAAGCAAGCCGTCGGATGCAAACTGATGCACATAAGTTGCCAGCGTTTCATAATTGAACGGCCGTAACAAAATTGTCATCGGCAATTCTTTCATGCAATCAACAAAGACAAGAATGGCAGCGGTCAGAATGCTTGCTTTGATCATGGGGAGGTGAACCCGGCGTAATGTTGCGCCAGGGCTTTTGCCCAATGTTCGTGAGGCGCCGTCCATGCTTGTTGTCACTTTTGTGAGTCCGGCTTCCATCGTACCGAATGATAGTGCGAGAAATCGAACGAGATAACCAAATACGACAGCGATAATCGTTCCGCTCAATAATAATCCAGTTGTTATATTAAAAGTTGTTTTCATAAAATCATTTAACGCATGGTCGAAAGCGGCTAATGAAATAATGGTGCCGATGGCGAGAACCGCACCGGGCACGGCATAGCCGATGCTTGCAAAGCGCGTGGCAATACGAACGATTTTTTGGCCGCCGAGCCGAACGCTGTAAGCCATGAATAATCCGACCATAACGGCAATAACGGCGCACAAACCTGATAACGTTAAGCTGTGCCAAGCATACAAAAGGAAATTAGTCGAGAAAGCGCGTTCATAATAATCAAGCGCATAATTGGCGAGGATCCCGACGGGCAGTAAAAAACCGAAAGCAATAGGAATAAGGCAGGCGAAAAATGCTAGACCAGCCCGGGTGCCGCGGAGTTGATAGCTCGGTAAGGCCCGGTATTTTGTGCTGGTGTGATGGTATTGCTGACCGCGTCTAGCCCATCGTTCCGCAGCTATGAGGATAATGACGAATGTCAATAAAACCACGGCAAGTTGTGAGGCGCCGGCCCGATTGTTCATGTTAAACCAAACGTCGTATATGCCGGCGGTAAAGGTGGATACGGCAAAAAAATCAACGGTGCCGAAATCGTTCAGAGTTTCCATGAGCGCCAGTGTCAAGCCGATCACGATGGCAGGGCGCGCCAAGGGCAGCGCTACAGTTGTAAAGGATTTCCACGGACCGCGGCCGAGTGTGCGGCTCACTTCCAAACAACAAACCGATTGTTCGAGAAACGCGGCGCGGGAAAGAAGATAGACGTAAGGATATAAAACCAATGTCATCATGGTAATAGCCCCGCCCAAGGAACGGATTTCCGGAAACCAATAATCCCGCGCGAGTTTCCAGCCAAAGATATCGCGTAATGCTTGCTGAACCGGTCCGGCGAATTCCAAAATGTCCGTATACACATAAGCGATGACATAGGCGGGAACGGCAAGCGGCAGTAACAGGGCCCATTGAAAAATTTGCCGGCCGGGAAAACGGCACATGGTAGCGAGCCATGCCGTGCCGACACCGATGATGAACGTGCCGACACCGACACCAGCCATCAAGCCTATTGTCGTGAATATGTAATCGGGTAAGACGGTCGTCGAAAGGTGTTTCCAAATATCGTCGCTGGGGGAGAGGGCAAGAAAGAAGACAGTCAGCAACGGAATGGCAATTAAGGCTGCAATGATCATCGTCCCAAGCGACCATCGGTCGAGACGCATGCGGCCAATCGATAAAGGTTTTAAGTTTTGTTTCGAGTTGTTTGCCCAGGTTGTCATTGTTGAATTTTATTACCGTTCTATGTCTCAAGAAAGCGTAAAGCAGGCACCCGCTTGGATGCCTGCTTCAGCAAAATATTAGACGATTTTATTTATGAGCCGCCACCGGCTTGGTTAAATCTGACTTCATCGACCAATCTCGATGCGGCGGCTCTATTTTCAGCGACAGCGTTGAGGTTAACGCGATCGGCTTTAAACGTGCCCCAAGATTGAACGAAAGGATTTATGGGAACCCCGACTTTTACGGGGTATTCAAAGTTTTGATCGGCATAAATTTTCTGAGCAAAACTGCCGCTGAGAAATTCGATCAATTTAACGGCATTAGCTTTGTTGCTTGCCCCTTTAACAACGGCCGCGCCACTAATATTAACGTGGGTTCCCCGGTCATCTTGATTGGGGAATACAATACGAATGGCTTGCGCCCATTTTTTCTGAACGGGTTTTTTCTTATTCTTAGCCATTTTTGCGAAATAGTAAGTATTCGCGACGGCAACATCGCATTGACCTTGGTAAATGGCTTTTGCTTGAGCGCGATCATTGCCTTGCGGTCTGCGTGCAAGATTACTCTTAAGTCCGTTAAGCCATTTTTTTGCACCTTCTTTTCCTTTATGCGCAATAATGGATGCAAACAATGAAATATTGTAAACGTGTTTACCGGAGCGAATACAAACTCTCCCTTTCAATTTCGGGTTCGCTAAATCTTCATAGCTGGTAATTTCGCCTTTTTTCACGCGCTCATTGCTGACAAATAAAATGCGTGCCCGTGTTGTCAGCCCATACCAAAGACCATCGGGATGACGCAAATGTGAGGGGATGTTTTTATCGAGCTTTGCCGATTTAATCGGTTCAAGCACATTGGCTTTAACCATGTCATGGAGGCGGCCGATATCGACGGTTAAAACCGCATCGGCGGGTCCGGCTTTGCCTTCGGCCTTAATGCGTTCGAGCATGCCTTTTCTAGCGTAAACCACATTGACCTTGATGCCTGTTTTCTTAGTGAATTCATCGAGGATCGGCTTGATCAAAAAAGGTTGGCGGTATGAATAAAGATTGATTTCCCCACTT
>CALINB010000306.1 GCA_938045325.1 uncultured Rhodospirillales bacterium
GCGGTAATAACTTTGCTGTCCGGTTCGCTCCCCTTGTTTGTGTAATCATTCTCGTTTGGAGTATGATAACGCTCCATGCCGTCGCATAAATTGCTTTCAAGGGAGCCGCATAATGATCATTGAACAAATTTGGACCGGAAATAACTGGCGGAATTTTAATTATTTGATTGTGTGTCCCGAAACAGGAGAGGCCCTGGCGGTTGATCCCCTTGAGCATGAAATGTGCCTGTCTTTGGCGAAGGAAAAAGGTTGGGACGTTACCCAAATATTGAATACGCATGAGCATGGCGATCACACAGGCGGTAACGCCGATATGATGAAAGCAACGGGGGCATCATTGCTGGCTCATGAAAATGCCAAAGATAAGATTCCCGATATATCACGTGGCCTTAAGGCAGGGGATGTCATTAAGATCGGAAAATCTGTCGAGCTGGAAGCCTTAGACACGCCAGGCCATACGATGAGTCATGTTTGCCTGTTTGCCCATGTTGATGACCCCGCGCTTATTTGCGGCGATACAATGTTTAATGCGGGTGCTGGACATTGCAAAAGCGGGGGGCATCCGGAATCGCTTTATGATACTTTTGTGAATCAATTGGCGAAACTTCCTGATCATACAAGAATTTATCCCGGACATGATTATATCGAGAATAACTTACAATTCACACTTGACCGTGAGCCGGATAACAAAAAGGCCCAACAGCTTTTGCAAGATATCAAAGGCCAAGATACCAATGAAGCACTCGTAACCACGCTGGCGTTGGAAAAGGAAGTGAATACTTTTTATCGGCTGCAAAGCCCGGGTGTCATCGAGAAGTTGCGCGAGGCATTTCCAGATTTACCGGAAAATCCTGATGAAAAAACGGTATTTTTGAAGCTTCGCGAGCTTAGAAACGACTGGTAATTACTGTTCGTTGACGCTGCAGGGGTGCTGGCCGTCAAATGCAATGTTGATTTGGCTGCCTTCGCCTTGGGCCTCAAGACGCTGGGCATCGGCAACGGCAAGGGCGGTCATATTCACCAGGCCCCGCGCCGTAACGGACGGCGTCGTAATATGTGCTGGTAAGGCGACGCCGAGAAGGATTGGGCCTACAGCCAGGCCGTCTCCAAGAACCCGGACGGCATTAAAGGTGTTATTAGCGGCGTCAAGATTTGGAAATACGAACAGATTAGCCTGGCCTTTTAAATTACAATTCGGGAACAACCGTTCGCGGATATCTTCATCCAAGGCCACATGAATGTTCATCTCTCCATCAACCTCAAGGTTAGGAGCGTGTTTGCGCAGCATCGAGACGGCTTGACGTACCTTGACCGCTGATTCCGTGTTCGAGGAGCCGAATATTGAATGAGAAATCATCGCCGCCTTCGGTATGATTCCAAACCGGCTGACAAAATCAGAGGCTAATATCGTCATTTCACTTAATTCTTCTGCAGATGGGTCGGCAGTGACATACGTGTCGCAGAAAAAGTAGGTCCCTTTGTTAATGACGAGAATACTGAGAGAAGACACGCCCCGTACGCCGTCCCTTAAACCGATAACATCAAGCACATACTTTAAGTGAAAATCAAAATGGCCATAGCTGCCGCAAATCATGGCATCGGCTTCGCCGCGTTTGACCATCATAGCCGCGATTGCCGTTGTGTTTGTTCGAATAATTGTGCGTGCTGCATCCGGCGAAACGCCTTTGCGTTCGGTAATGCTGTGGTATTGGCGCCAGTAGTCGTTGTAACGGGGATCGTCTTCCGGATTTGTGATTTCAAAATCAACGTCCGCTTTGATTCTTGAGCCTAATTTCTCAATACGTGCGTCAATGACCTCAGGACGGCCGATGAGAATCGGTTTGGCAAGGCCTTCATCGACGACGATTTGAACGGCCCGTAACACGCGTTCATCTTCTCCTTCGGCGAAGACGACTCGTTTGGGG
Source organism: uncultured Rhodospirillales bacterium (assembly GCA_938045325.1). Taxonomy (GTDB): domain Bacteria; phylum Pseudomonadota; class Alphaproteobacteria; order Rhodospirillales; family CALINB01; genus CALINB01. The sequence goes on from CALINB010000306.1 coordinate 1,926, forward strand.
TCGAGCTTTGCCTTCTCGAACAAAGGTTTCATGAGGATATCTGATCGGAAAACGAACCGGGCTAACTTTTCACGATAGGCATCGAAATCCTCGATGGGTCTTGTGGCAACGCCGCTATCTATAGCGGCCTTTGCCACGGCAGGCGGGATTTCTAAAATCAATCGAGGGTCAAATGGTTTCGGAATGAGATATTCCGGCCCGAATTTCAGTTCTTCGCCGCTATAGGCGGCGGCGACGATTTCCGATGATTCAGCCATCGTCAGGTCTGCAATTGCACGCACGCAGGCAATTTTCATCTCTTCATTAATAGTCGTAGCGCCGACATCGAGAGCACCCCGAAAGATAAATGGGAAACACAATACATTGTTGACCTGGTTGGGGTAATCGGACCGTCCCGTGGCGATGACGGCATCAGGGTTGGCGGCTTTAGCGTCTTCCGGGGAAATTTCCGGTTCGGGATTGGCCAGCGCCATGATCACCGGTTTTTTATCCATTCTCTTGACCATGTCTTGAGTCAAAAGCTTCGGCGCGGAGAGGCCGAGAAAAACATCTGCGCCGTCAATCACGTCGTCTAAGGTGCGGTCTTCGGTTTTTTGGGCGAAGGCTGCTTTATAGGGATCCATCTCTTCTGTGCGGCCTTCATAGACCAAACCAACACGGTCGATAAGGTAAATATTTTCTTTCCTGACCCCCATGCTGACGAGCAGGTTGAGACAGGCGATACCGGCAGAACCTCCGCCCGTCGATACAAGCTTGATGTCTTCAAGTTTCTTGTCGACGACGCGAAGCCCATTGAGAATAGCAGCACCGACGATAATCGCCGTGCCATGCTGATCGTCATGGAATACGGGAATGTTAAGTTGCTCTCTTAACGTGCTCTCAACTTCAAAACATTCCGGTGCCTTAATGTCTTCAAGATTGATGGCGCCGAAAGTCGGTTCAAGGGCTGCAATCGTATCGATAAGCTTTTTCGGATCTTTTGCATTAACTTCGATGTCGAAAACGTTTATGCCGGCGAATTTTTTAAATAAGACCGCTTTTCCCTCCATAACGGGTTTGGAGGCTAAGGGGCCAATATCACCGAGCCCGAGAACGGCCGTGCCGTTACTGATAACGGCAACGAGATTATTCCGGCTTGTCAGTGTGGCTGCTTCCGCCGGGTCATCGACGATAGCTTCGCAGGCTGCGGCAACGCCAGGAGAGTATGCCAGCGCCAAATCCCGTTGATTGCCGAGAGGTTTTGTCGCGATAACGGCAAGTTTCCCGGGTGTCGGCACCCTGTGATAATTTAATGCAGCCTGATTCAGGAGATCAGATGCTTTTGATGCTTCATTTTTCATTTAGCTTTCCCCCAGCGAGAGCCGACTATAGCGGAGACCATAAACCGGTATTTCAACAATCAGCCTTACTTTAACGTTTTTCCATATTTCCTTCATCTAATTCCTTGAGAAGTGTATGATTTTCATTGAATTTTGAAGGGTGACATCCTGATTTAAGCTTATATTGTCCATACAATGAAGTCGCCAACACCCTTTGTGATCGGTCACCGTGGTGCCGCCGGGCACGCGCCTGAAAATACCCTTGTATCGTTCCATAAGGCAGCTTCAATCGGTGCTCGCTGGGTTGAGTTCGATGTTCGTCTGACCCGGGATGGCGTGCCGATCCTGTTTCATGATGAAACGCTTGAACGAACAACCAACGGTCGAGGGAAAATATCGGCTTTGGATTGGGAAAGCATTCATCCGCTTGATGCCGGCAGATGGTATTCAAACGAATTCACTAATGAACGGATCCCGACGTTAGATGAAGCATTGGTGACTTTAAAAAACTTAAACCTCGGCGCCAATGTCGAAATCAAATCCACACCGGGGCGGGAAATTGAATCCGGTCATGGTGTTGCGGCTGTTTTAAAGAAACATTGGTCAAATGTTTCACCGCCTCCATTAATATCGAGTTTTAAACGGGATTGTATTGTTGCCGCAAAAGAAGAAGCGCCGGAGTTTCACCGCGCATTTATTGTCGGCAAGATACCGCCGAACTGGAAAGAAATATTGAAGGAATTAGCTTGTGAAGGTTTGCATTGCCGTCACGACCAGTTAAATGCCAAAACAGCGCAAGAAATTTTAAGTTCCGGATATGCGCTCAGGTGTTATACCGTCAATTCAAACAAACGAGCGACAAAACTTCGGGTTTGGGGTGTTCACTCTGTGTTTACAGATTATCCGGACCAAATTGATCAAATTCAATAAACGAGGAAACTTCATGTCAACAATATCGGAATTATTTGAAGAGCGTTTTGGGTTGAAGCCGGAGAACGATTTGAACGATGAGGCCCAGGGAGCGATCAAATCGATTTTATCGCGCCGCTCATACCGAAAATTCAAGCCCGATCCGGTACCGGAAGATGTGATTGAAACGCTTTTAGCCTGTGCCCAATCGGCGCCGGCGAAATCGGACCTGCAACAGTATTCAATCGTCATGCTTAAAGATGAGGATGTACGCCAGGCGGTCTTCGAGTTAAACCCAAAATCACTGTGGTTTGCCCATGCGCCCGTATCCCTGGTGTATTGTGGCGATATGCGCCGGGGCCAACAGGCTGCAGCCTTTACAGGGTACGATTATGCAAACAACACGGTCGATACGTTTATGAACGCGGCCGTCGATGCCGCCTTGGCCATGATGAGTTTTATGGCGGCGGCCGAGTCTATTGGTATCGGCTGTTGCGCTATCAGTAATGTTCGCACAAAGGTCTATGAAATTTCATCAATCCTGAAGCTGCCCGAGGGCGTCTATCCAGTTGCGGGTATGGCAGCGGGCTGGCCAGAAGGGGAGTCCATGTTCTCGATGCGCCTGCCGCCATCGGTTGTTGTTCATGAAGATCAATATCGCGAGGACGATCTTGAAAAAGAATTAAAGTCATACGATACACGCCGGAACGCACGCCGTGCTATTCCACCCGATCGGCAAATGCATTTGGATAAATATGGTGTATCCGACAGTTATGGATGGACCGAAAATGCAGCGCGCCGGTTATCGATCCGGGAGCG
>CALINB010000307.1 GCA_938045325.1 uncultured Rhodospirillales bacterium
CAACTACGGAGACAAGAAGCACGTTGCCCTGCCGGTTAACGGAAACATCGGAAAATAGTCCCGTCGAAAAAAGGCTTTTGAGAGAACGATTGAGACGGTCTAAGTCGTAGACATCGCCTTTTTTGAGAACCATGTAAGAAATAACCGTACCGGCCTCGACACGCTGGTTGCCTTCAACACGAATGTCTTGAATGATATTGGACGATAATGAGGGCGCAGATAAGGGTCCAGGGGTTTGCGCGTGCAAACCCTGTATTCCCGGAATCAGAAGTCCGAGGCCAACGATAATGGCGGGCAATATTCGGCCCAAGTTATCCCCCATGGTTTTTCATGACAAAGCCATAAAAAGCTTAAAATTCAATTACTTTTAAATGATTTACTAGGTCGTTCCAAGTCGCAAAGACAATCAAAAACATGACGAGGATAAAACCGACACGAAAGCTGTATTCCTGGACTTTTAAGCTTAACGGGCGCCCCCGGACCGCTTCCGCGCCGTACATGACCAAATGACCGCCATCCAGAACGGGAATGGGAAAAAGGTTGATTAGGCCCAAATTTAGGGACAAAACCGCCATAAAATTAATCAAATTGATCCAACCGCCCTGGGCCACCTCCCCAGACATTTGAGCGATCCGCAGCGGTCCACCCAGCTCTTCGGCGGTTCTTTGGCCTGTCAGCATTTCGCCTAGATATTTCAAAATTAAGCCGGTGTAATCGATGGCGCGTTTCGTGGCCATCCATGCCGCCATAAAGGGGTTTTGAGGCTCGTATTTGATCTGCTTCAAATCCGGAGAAACGCCAAGCAAGCCGATTTCACGTTTAATTCCATCCTTTTCTGAAACCGTTTGCGCTTTTGGTGTTGCCGATAAATGGATTGGATTGCCGTCTCTAAGAATGGAAAAATTCAATTTAACGCCCGGGTTTTTGCTGACGACCGCTCTCAGATCGTCAAAAGACGTTACTTTCTGATCATTAATAGCAACGACCTGATCCCCCGGTTTTAATTTAGCCGCCATGGCGGCACTGTCCGGTTGAACGTTTCCAATACCGGCAAGCAATATCGGGCTACCTGCAAAGGCAAACAAACCAGTCCAAAGGACAATCGTCAGCAGGTAATTTGCCGCCGGCCCTGCTGCGACAATGGCCGCTCTTTGCCCCAGGCGCTTGTGAAAGAATGAAACTTCTTTTTCCTCGTCCGTTAGCTCTTCTTCAGGCTCATCCTGGGCAAAGTTTTCGCCGAACATTTTAACATAACCGCCAAGCGGTATAGCGCTGAAACGCCAGCGTGTTCCGTGCTTGTCATTAAATCCATAAATTTCCGGGCCAAAACCAATTGAGAAAACTTCTACACGAACGCCATTGCGCCGGGCGACCCAGTAATGCCCGAGTTCATGGAAAAACACCAAGACCGTTAATACAAACAAAAACGGGATGACATAATTCCAGGTTCCGTCCCAAATATTAGTAATAAATTCCATGATTCATTCTTTTCCGTATCGGACCGTCATGAAGCAGCTGCTTTTTCTTCTTTCAGCTAACGTCTGGCCAATCCATTGTTAATTAAATCTTCTGCAATTGCCCTTGACGTTTGATCAGCGTCATAAACCTCTTCAAGAGTGGATAAATAGCCGGCAGGAGCTTTTGCAACAGTCTCTTCGACAATCCGGGCAATATCGAGAAAACCGATTTTCTCCTGTAAAAAATACTGTACCGCAATTTCATTGGCCGCGTTTAAGTAAGGTGGCGCGGATCCACCGATTTTCAAGGCCTCGCGGGCTAGGCGAAGGGCCGGAAACCGCTCAGGGTCCGGCGGCTCGAACGTCAATGTGGCGATATCCTCAAGGGCCAATTTCGGCGACGGTGAGGCCATTCGTTCCGGCCAGGCCAGCGTGTAGGCGATCGGGGTCCGCATATCCGGCGTGCCTAATTGAGCTAAAACCGAACCATCAATATAGGCAACCATGCTGTGAATGACGGATTGCGGGTGAACCAGAATATCGATTTTTTCTTCCGGCAATCCGAACAAATGATAAGCCTCGATCAATTCCAGGCCTTTATTCATCATCGTTGCTGAATCGACCGAAATTTTGGCGCCCATATCCCAGTTTGGGTGTGCAACAGCCTGCGCTGGTGTCACCTGCGACATTTCTTCTTGTTTCAGTTCCCGAAACGGGCCGCCTGAGGCCGTCAATATGATGCGCTCAATCTGATCAATTTTATCGAAATCAAAAACTTGGAAAATTGCGTTGTGTTCTGAATCGACGGGCAGAAGCGTCGCACCGCTTTTCTTGATTTCCGACAGCATGACATCGCCAGCCGATACCATGCATTCTTTATTGGCAAACCCGACGGTCGCACCACGCTGAATTGCCGTTAATGTCGGTTTCAAGCCAGCGATACCGACGATACCGGCCATGACAAAATCAGATTGACGATCGGCCGCTTCACAGACAGCGTCCGCCCCAGCGGCAACTTCAATTGATGAACCAGACAACGATGCTTTTAGTTCATTGTATTTATCCGGATCGGCTACGACGGCGAATTGCGCGTTTAATGCTTTAGCCTGTTCCGCTAACAACTCAACATTGCGGTTGGCTGTTAAAGCTTGAACAGAAAACCGGTTGGGCTCGCGTTGAATAAGATCGATCGTGCTGGTGCCGACCGAACCGGTCGAGCCCAGGATCGTCACACATCGGTGGTCCCCTCCCGCATTTGCAGAAGAACGGCTTGGCGCAGATTGATTTGATTGTTTTTCCGGGCTGCTACCCGTCATGTCATCCATTTAATTACCTCTTCGCGCGCCAAAAAATACAGTAATCCAAAGGCCCACGACATCGCTAAAAGGCTATCAACCCTGTCTAATAAACCGCCGTGTCCGGGGATTATCGAACCGGCATCTTTAACTTGAA
>CALINB010000308.1 GCA_938045325.1 uncultured Rhodospirillales bacterium
AATAGGGGGGCAAACCTGACAATTACGGTTAGTCGAAGCGGTAAAAGGGGTCCAGAGGCTTGATGAAATGCACTTCCGTATGCTTCGGCAGGTTCTTCTTGCTGAGGCGGATCGTTGAGTCCTGAACGATTTTGACCTTGCTATGTGGCTGCATCAATTTGGTAAACCGCCCCTTGGCGCCGGGATAATGATAATGCATCGGAATAATGATCTTGGGCGTGATTTGTTCGATGATTTTTAATGCCTCTTCGTGACTAACGGTAGCAAAACCGCCGATTGGCAAGAACAGCACATCGATATTCTCGAGGCGGAATTTTTGCCGTTTTGTCAAAATGTGATGCAAGTGCCCGACGTGAGCAAGGCATAAACCCGCCGCACCGAATACGAAGATGGAATTCTCATTCGTTTTCTTGCCGTTAAATTCATGAATATTGGTCGGGATACTGTAGACGTGCAGGTCCTTAACGCGCACGTTGTTGCGGGCGATGCCGAATAAAGGGTCCCAACCGCGCAAGACATATTTAACTTTCGGGTCCGGCGTGTCGGTATAATGCGTCTCGTGCAGATTGTTCATGGTGACGAGGTCGGGCACAAAAGGCGGCACGTGAACGCCGTTGTAATCCGTTGCCGCGGAAACACCCTGTGGTGTTTCAATGAGGAACGTCGAATGGCCAATATAAGTGATGTGCAAATGCCACTTTGGAATTTTTTGTCCTGGCTCAAACGAAGCGTGCTGAAAAAGAGTATTTGGTTGCTGAACCAAACCTTGCGCACAGGCGCGTTGGGGTCCGGATGCGTATGCAGGAGATAAAGCCCCGGACAGGTACATCCATCCGGTTAAGAGAACGAGGAGGAGTAGAGTCAGCCAACATTGCCGTTTTAATAAAATCGCCAACATGATTCGTTCCTCGTTTGAGTCCTTTAATCCGTCGATTTTATACGAATTTTAACCGTCCGTCCTCCTTGGATTGATGACTTGACGGTTACGTCATCTCGGTACAGTCTAGGCCCGGGAACGATCAAGGGGAAAAGTTCATGTCGGGTCAAGGCGATATCCAAAGCGAAGAACATTGGGCCAATAAAGACGGCCTCAAGCTTTACATGTATCGAAAATACACTGGGGAACGGCCCGGCCAGGCCCGGCCCAAGCCGGTCTTTTTTCTCGTGCACGGCTCATCGTTTTGCGGACGAACGGGGTTTGATCTCACGGTACCGGGAAAAGACGATTATTCCTTCATGGATGCGTTTGCACGCCGCGGTTTCGATGTGTGGACCATGGATCACGACGGTTACGGCCGCTCGGATCATTCGGGCGGCAATTCCGATATTGCTACAGCTGTTGGTGACCTCAGTGCCGGTTGCGATGTCGTTCAACGCGAAACCGGCCAAAACAGTTACGCTTTTTACGGATCGTCCTCGGGGGCTTTGCGCGCTTCCATTTTTGCCGAACATCACCCCGACAAAGTCGAACGCCTCATTGTGGATGCGCATGTTTATACAGGGAAAGGTTCCCCGACACTCGCTAAACGCCGTGAAGGCCTCGATGGTTTTCGTGCCAATAATATGCGCGCAGTCGATAAGGCTTTTTTCTTAAGCATATTTACCCGCGACAAGCCGGGGACGTCGGAAGACGGAGTCGGCGAAGCGCTCGCCGCCGAAGAACTTGCGTTATGCAATCAAGTGCCGACAGGAACGTATTTGGATATGTGCGCAAACCTGCCGGTCAATGACCCGACAAAAATTACATGTCCGGTACAGATTATCCGCGGCGAGTTCGACGGTATTGCAACGGAAGAAGACCTGATCGATTTTTATTTAAAACTGCCGAATAAAGATAAGCAGTTCGTGATTATTCCGGGGCAAGCCCATGTCGCACCACTTGGATTAAACCGGCACCGGTTTTGGCATGTGGTGGAGTCGTTTCTGACGATGCCGGCCCGCCGCGATCAGTAATATCTCCTGGAAATGCAATAATGACTGTCAACGCCACCGGCAGCACGGATGATGCCCGGCGCGGCATTTTGCTCTGCGCATCCGGCATTCTCATTCTCAGCCCGGACGGCTTGCTGTTCCGGCTGGTTCGGGATGCGGGCATCGCCGATGTCATTTTTTATCGTTCAATTTTCATGAGCATGGTGCTGGCTTTGATCCTGTGGGCGTTAAACAGGGACGATTGGCGGCGGCCGTGGCGCGGTTTCGGCAGTGCCGGTGTGATTGCAACTCTGTTGATGGCTGCAAGCAACATCTCGTTTATTGCGGCGCTAGAATTCACCACGGTCGCGAACGTTCTGGTGATGCTCGCGGTGATGCCAATGTTCAGCGCGGCACTCGGATGGCTATTGATGCGTGAGCAATTGCCTCGCCGAACGTGGATTGCAATCCTGGCAGCGTTTTCGGGTGTGATTGTCATTTGTGCAAGCTCTCTCGGCGGCGGCTTGCTCGGCATCGGACTGGGTCTATTGACGGCTTTCTTGCAAGGTCTGAATTTGGTGATCCTACGCCGAGCTGAAAACGACGTCGCTCTGCCGGCCTTGTGCGCATCAGGGTTGATCTCCGGTGGTGTCTGCTTCTTCTTTGCATCACCATTTAACGTCACGCAACACGACCTTGGGGTATTGGCTGTGATGGGTTTAGTCGTCGCGCCGATTGCGTTGGCGTTGATCATGTCCGGCACGCGTTACATTCCGGCCGCCGAAGTCGCGTTGTTCGCGTTGGGTGAAACCGTGTTGGGACCGTTTTGGGTGTGGCTCGGTGTCGGTGAAGTTCCGGCGGTGGCGACCTGGATCGGCGGCGCGATCGTTATCACCGCCATTGTCGTCAACTCGACACTGGCGCTGCGATCACGAACTTAACTACCTGTTTATTTCAATTTATTTCAGCTGGCCGTAAACGACGTAAGTACCGGC
>CALINB010000309.1 GCA_938045325.1 uncultured Rhodospirillales bacterium
AGCCGACTTTGGCGAGAAAATTCGATGATGAGGAAAAAATATCGGCAAAGCTGTTCCAAAGATCGCGGCGGCCATCACCGTCGCCATCGTCGGCATAGCGGAGATAAGTCGATGGCATAAATTGGGTTTGCCCCATGGCTCCGGCCCATGACCCTTGTACGGTCGGTGGCATGTCGCCGCGCTGAATAATGCGCAAGGCCGCGATCAACTCGCCCGTAAAAAACTGGCGGCGGCGCGGGTTATAGGCCAGTGTTGCGATGGACTGAACGACCGGCATTTTCCCGGTGTAATCGCCGAAATTGCTCTCGAGCCCCCAAAACGACACCAAAAACCGGCCCGGCACACCATAGCGGGCCTCAATTTGCTTCAACACCGCACCATGCTTCTTCAGCAAACTGCGGCCGCGTTGGATACGCGCCTCGGAAACCCGGCGCGATAAATAGCGCCAAAACGTCTGTGTGAATTCAGGCTGACGGCGATCCAATTCGATAATGCGCGGGTTGGGCCTAAGCCCGGTTAATGTCGCGTTCAATGTTGCTTGGTGAATGCCCTTATTTGATGCGTCGACCCGAAACGATTGAAGCCACTCTTCAAATGACTCTTGCTGAGCGTAAGAGACGGACGAAGCGGTATAAACCGCTAAAAACAAGACAACTGAAAAAGCTCTGATTAGAAAAGCAGAGCTACGTTCCGTGGTCATTCTCTTTATCATCCTGCCTTATCTTCTGTGTTATTTATCCGGCGCCGGAAAAATCGACTCGGACCTTTCCATCAGTCTATACACGAAGAGGCCAATCCATTCATGCATTCCTTTATTAAGGGCGCCGATCCCACCGATAAAATTAAAACCGAGCTCTAAGTCTTTTTTACCTTCAATGTTAAAATCAACGGGATAGGGAATAACGGACCAGCCGACTTTTCGAAAACTGCCAACGGCTCGGGGCATGTGAAAGGCCGACGTTACGAGCAGCCAATTTTGCCCTTTTTTCGGCTTAAATTTCTCATAAGTAAACTTCGCATTCTCAAAGGTGTTGCGGGAATTTTTTTCAAGAACGATCCGCTCCTTTTGCAATCCGAACACATTTAATACCGGGCCCAAGGTCTCGACCTCTTTCACGTTCTGACGAAATAAGTCACCCGATCCGCCCGTTAAAACGAGTTTTGCCCTGGGATATCGTTTCGATAAAGATACCAATGCAATCAATCGTTCGACGGCGCCATTTAATGCAACCTGCCCGCGCGCTTTGGTCACAAATTGATTGGAAAAACCGCCCAAGACGATAACACCGTCTATTTGTTCTGGAAGTTTAACTTGCACCGGGAAACGATTTTCCAATTTGTAAAGCAGATGATTACCAATCGGTACAATGGCTATCATAAGAGAAAGAACAACCGCTAAACCGATCAGACGCCGGCCAAATCGCCAAGCGCGCATTATCAAGGCCAACATGCCAATCATGAAGAGGATCAACAGCAGATTGCCGGGGTTGGCAATCATCCAGAAGACCTTTGAAGCGGTAAAGAACATGCCGTTATCCTAAAAGATTCGAAAAATCAGATATTTATGCCGGAAAAGGTCGCTCTTGCTCAGGCATTCTAACTGGGCATATTGAATTTTTTATTAAAAATAGCTATGATTCTCAATAGTTTGGCAGAATCCGCTGGGGTGCCGAAGGTGCATTCCATGAGATTATAGAAAGTATCGTCGATGGTTTCTTCGGTCACTCTTGATTCCGTAGATCTCGCGCTGCTGAGTCGCGGCCAAGCGGTTGTGCCGTTGGCTGCCGAGGCACAAGCCTTTCTGACCGGGCCCTCGCAATCCCAACAGCGCGAAGCCGAAAGCCCCTCGCCCCTTGAGCTTGTTCAGTCGACCAATTCGCCCGTCGATGGCCGCACCCTCGTAGCTGCCCAAGAGACTTCCAATCAAAATAACCAGCAATCCGGTCAGTCGTTTGAGCAACAAAATAACGGCGGCGATGAGAAAACAACATCAAGTTCGAATTCAAACGAGCAAAACGATCCCGAACAATCCGCTGATGGCGAAAAGAGTCCCGAAAACGGTGAAGGCAAAGCCACGCCGGCCAACCCCCAAGGATTGACGGAAGAAGAAATACAGCAGGTGAAAAAGCTGAAGAAGATCGATCGGGAAGTCCGCGCCCATGAACGAGCCCATCAAAATGCGGCACCCGAATTAACCGGTCCGGCCAGCTATAAAACGGTCCGCGGGCCTGATGGAAAGCTTTATGCCGTTGCCGGTGAAGTTTCGATCGATACCGGCGAAGCTGCAACACCCGAAGCCACTATCCAAAAACTAAAACGCGTAATTAAAGCCGCCCTCGCCCCGCTTGAGCCTTCGGCGCAAGATCGTCAGGTCGCCGCACAGGCACGTGCTGAAATTGCCGAAGCACGGTCCGAAATCCGTGAGGAAAAAGCGGAAGAAAAACAAAAAGCCGAAGAATCAAAAAATGAACGTGAGGCACAAAATCAAGGCAACTCGACAGATAATTCAAATGCAGCCTTACAGCCGGATCTAGCCAATGCTATTCAAGCGTTTCAGGCTGCCGCCGCTTTAAGCTCAGCCAATCAACCCCGCACCAGCTTTACCTCAGCCTAGCGCGAATATCATTTTCATCATTTAATGAATTTCTATGAGCACGACTCTATGAACACTGCGGCTGCGTTTTTAGAAAGCCGTATCCATAACTCGTATCTTTGCCCTTCGCACCCATATCAAGTGCTTGCCGGCCCAAGATACGTCTTAGATTTTCAGCCGTTTGCCCAGTTTTCGTAGCTGCATGAAAAGCCGCTATGGCCGATACAAACGGTGCCGCGAATGACGTCCCGCTCAGATAACGCCCACCCCCGCCGAATGTCGGCGCCCAAATGACCGAACCCGGCGCGGTAAAATCAATGTAGTCACCGGTATTGGAAAACCGCGCCAGTTGTTTTCGATCACTGGTTAAGGCTGACACCGCCAGCACTTCGGCAAAGGCCGCCGGATAAGCCCGTTCACCGCCACGGCCCCAATTGCCCGCGGCCGCGACAATCACCATCCCCTTGCGCTCGGCTTTCATGATCGCGTCATGGACGATTTTATTATTAGTCCCGGCAATACTGAAATTAATGACATGAACTTTATTAAGGATCATCCAATCAATGGCCTTGGCAATCGCCGCTGCGCTGCCGACCGTATCGCCGTTTCGCCGAACCCCATATACATTTGCCGCGAATAAGTTCGCACCCGGTAAAAGTCCGCCCCAACTGGGATTACCGACCAAGACACCGGCAATAGCCGTACCATGGCCATCGGGACTAGGCGCAAGATTGTCACTGTGAAATGTTCGATAGTGAATCCGCTGCCCTTTCAGGGCGGGATGATTCAAATCGACCGCAGAATCGATTAAGCCGATCCGTAAATGCTGACCGCATGTTGGCAGGGATGACGTCCAATTAGCAGCCGAACGGGCCGTTATTTTGAAGGTTGCCTGTTGAACCCGGAAATGATGATTGGCGTCCACATTCGCGGTCGGAAACCGGGAATTTAAAATGCGGCGCGCCCGATTAACATTATACCCGGCAGGCGTTCTCAAACGAACCAACGAGCTTTTCAAGGCAGCAAGTTTGATATCTTCCAAAACGCGAAAGCCATAGACTTCAGCCGCGGAAGCTACTTCCTTTTCAGCGCTCGAAACGATGACTTCGCTGGACTCGAAAAAAGCCGCAGGGTTTTCGGCAAAATTTGAAACAGCTTTTTTCTTTGGAATTATACGTTATTTCGAAATTTTTTGCTCAGCGATGACGCCGACAACATCGTCATTTTTCGACGTTGCTACCTTCTTGGGAAACGGCTTCGCGACATAAAGCCACGCACCGACGGCGACCATCAAGGTCAAACCGAGTAAAACAAAGAGACGAAACATCGTCCCACACACCCCTGTTCGTTCAATATTGCCTATAGAACGGGGGCGACAATGATGAAGTGATGCTAATCACTTTGGTAGGCAGAAAATGGTAATTAGATGAAGAGAGTCGATTAAGCTATTGATTTTAT
>CALINB010000310.1 GCA_938045325.1 uncultured Rhodospirillales bacterium
GACTCGGCGGTTCGAATCACGCATATCCCGACCGGGATTGTCGTTAGTCAGCAGGACGAAAAATCGCAGCACAAAAACAGAGCCAAGGCGATGCGGGTTCTGCGCGCCCGGCTTTATGAACACGAACGCCAAGCCCGTGAAGCCGAGCGGGCCGCCAATCGTAAAAGTCAGGTCGGTTCCGGTGACCGGTCCGAGCGCATTCGTACCTATAATTACCCGCAAGGCCGTGTGACCGATCATCGGATCGGCTTAACGCTCCATAAACTGGACCGGGTCATGGACGGCGATCTCGATGAACTGGTCGATGCCTTAACGGCGGAAGATCAAGCACGCCGTCTTGCGGAAGTCGAATAATGTTGCAGACCGTTCAAGACGCCTTGCGCCATTCCAATGACGTCTTGGCTGAAGCCGGGATCGAGACGGCCCGGCTCGATGCCCGGCTGCTGGTCGGCCATGTTTTGGGGATGGACGCGAGAGCGGCTTTATTGGTGAATGAGCGGGCTTTGCACGATGCCGAGCAGGAGCGGTTGAAAACGCTGCTGGCGCGCCGGGCGGGACACGAGCCGATGGCCTATATCATGGCCGAGCGGGAATTCTGGAGCCTGCCTTTTAAGGTAACGCCCGCGACTTTGGTGCCGCGGCCCGATTCCGAAACAATCGTTGAAGCCGTATTGGCATCGGTCCCGGACCGTCAAAAACATTTTTCGATTTTAGATTTAGGAACCGGTTCAGGATGTTTACTGTTATCGCTCTTACATGAGTTGCCGCAGGCACAGGGTGTCGGCATCGATTGCAGTACTCCAGCATTGAACGTTGCACGGGATAACGCACAGCATTTGCAACTTTCCAACCGGGCCTCATTTATCTGCGCCGATTGGGGGAACGGTGTATCGAAGAAGTTTGATTTGATCGTTTGTAACCCGCCGTATATTCCGCATGATGAAATCAAAACATTAATGCCGGATGTTGCACAGTTTGAACCGCGGCATGCATTGTCCGGCGGTAAAGACGGGCTCGAATCCTATCGGGCCATCGCATCGTGTGTGCCTGACATGCTGAAAAAAGATGGTACCGCATACTTCGAAATTGGCATGAATCAAGCCGATGCCGTCATAAATATTTTAACGGAAAACCGACTGCAAACTGTTGATATTAAAGAAGATTTATCAGGCTTACCGCGGTGTATTGTTGCCGAGTTATCACGCGCCTGAAAAAAATTTGATCAAGACAAATTGAGATAAAAAAAGTGTTGGAAAGAACGGACAACCCGATTAAGTTGATTGTGTAAGTGGCCTTTGATGGTCACGGGGGAATGCACCTCAAGGTGCTTCGTACACATCTGCTCCTTTATTAGAATCGAAATCGCAAATTGGATTTTGATCCTGCGTTCGACGCTTGTTAGGACGCGTATGTGTAGAACATAAAGACAAACAAAATATGAATAACGGGCCACGAAAAGGAACCATGAAACCAAATCAAAGAAGGCCGCGCTCGCGCGGCAACGGGAAGCGTCATTCCGGTCGTAATCATAGCTTTGAAAGCAGTGGACCGGAGGGAAAAATCAGGGGAACGGCTCAGCAGGTTTTTGATAAATACCAAGCGTTGGGCCGGGATGCTCTATCAGCGGGTGATCGTGTCGCCGCCGAAGGCTTTTTTCAGCATGCAGAGCATTATTTCAGGATCATAGCCGCCGATCCGCGTTCGAACGGCAATGCGCGCAACGGGGGTGATCAAGAGCAAAAACCTAACGCCGAGACCGTCGAGGTGCCGATCACCGAGAATTCGGATGAGGCGCCGGCTGAAAACCAAGCCCAGGCGTAGATATAACGTTATTCCTGCGCTTGGCGGTCAAATCGCCCGTTTAAGTCCTTATTTAAAAGCTCATTTGCCGGCCCTATGCCGCACGAACCGGCCATTCGTGCACGAAATATGCGGCGTATTTAATCTCCATGCGTCACTTGCGCGCCATCATTTTCAAGCCATATTACTCCTGACGCACAAGATATAGTGAACCTTGATATTATGAAGGGCCCAACGCTGCCGGTTATGGGGCTGCGGGTTCGGTCAGTAAGGGTTTTGACATGGATTTTGAAAAATATTCAGAGCGGTCGCGGGGCTTTGTTCAATCCGCGCAAACGCTGGCGCAGCGAACCGGCCATCAGCAACTCACACCACTACACATATTAAAAGTTCTTTTAGAGGACCAAGAGGGCCTCGCCGCTAATTTAATGCAGGCGGCCGGTGCCGATCCCAAAAAGGCTTTGCAGCTTTGCGATGTTGAACTCGGCAAAATGCCGAAGGTTGAAGGTGCCGGCGCGGGACAGGTATATCTGGCGCAGGAAACGAACCGGTTGTTTGAGCAAGCTGAACAGCTTGCCGAAAAAGCCGGTGATTCATTTGTAACTGCCGAGCGCTTGTTGCTGGCGCTAACATTAGCCGCGAGCACGGCAGCGGCAAAAGCGTTGGCCGATGCCGGACTGACGGCGCAAAACCTTAATAAAGCCATCGAAGATGTACGCAAGGGCCGCAAGGCGACGAGTGCGACGGCGGAAGATTCATACGATGCGCTGCAAAAATATGCGATCGACATGACCGCGCGTGCCGCCGATGGTAAATTGGATCCGGTCATCGGCCGTGACGAGGAAATTCGCCGCACTATTCAAGTGCTGTCCCGGCGTACGAAGAACAACCCTGTTTTGATCGGCGAGCCGGGTGTCGGCAAGACCGCCATCGTCGAAGGTTTGGCGCAGCGTATCATTAACGGCGATGTGCCGGAGAATCTCAAAAACAAAAAATTGATGGCGCTCGACATGGGCGCGCTCATCGCCGGTGCGAAATACCGGGGTGAGTTTGAAGAACGCCTCAAGGCCGTATTGAGTGAAATTACAGCGGGCGCCGGTGAGTTTGTATTGTTCATCGATGAAATGCACACCATTGTCGGCGCCGGTGCCGCCGAGGGTGCCGTCGATGCGTCGAACCTCTTAAAGCCCGCCTTGGCGCGCGGCGAATTACATTGTGTCGGTGCAACGACGCTGAATGAATATCGTCAGCATGTCGAAAAAGACGCAGCACTCGCCCGGCGCTTCCAGCCTGTCTTTATTCCCGAGCCGACGGTCGAGGATACAGTTTCGATCTTGCGGGGCTTGAAAGAAAAATACGAGTTGCATCATGGCGTGCGCATTCATGATTCGGCATTGGTTTCCGCGGCGACATTATCGAACCGTTACATCAGCGACCGGTTTTTGCCGGATAAAGCCATTGATTTGATGGATGAAGCGTCGAGCCGATTACGCATGGAGGTTGATTCAAAACCGGAAGAAATCGATGAACTCGACCGGCGCATTATTCAGCTTAAAATCGAACGCGAAGCCTTGAAGAAGGAAACCGATAAGGCTTCTAAAGAGCGGCTAAAATCGCTTGAAGAAGAACTGGATGAGTTTGAGAGCCGCTCGAAGGTGCTGACCGAGGAATGGCAAGGCGAAAAAAATGCGCTTGCCGATGCGACAAAGATTAAAGAGCAGCTCGATCAAGCCCGCAACGCGCTCGAAAAAGCGATGCGCGAAGGGGCTTATGAAAAAGTCGGTGAGTTGCAATACGATCTCATTCCGAAGCTTGAGGCGAAATTGGCCGAAGGTGAAGCGCATGAAGAGCACACCATGGTCGAAGAAGCCGTCACGCCCGAGCATATTGCCGCCATCGTGTCGCGCTGGACCGGTATTCCGGTCGATAAAATGCTGCAAGGCGAACGCGATAAGCTTTTGCAAATGGAAGACAACCTGCGCAAACGCGTCATCGGCCAAGAAGAAGCCTTGTCGGCGGTCTCGAACGCCGTGCGCCGCGCGCGCTCAGGCCTGCAGGATGCGAGCCGGCCGATCGGTTCTTTCTTATTCTTGGGCCCGACCGGTGTCGGTAAAACCGAACTGACCAAGGCGCTGGCCGAGTTTATGTTCGACGATGAAAGCGCTTTGATCCGCATCGACATGTCGGAGTACATGGAGAAGCACGCTGTCGCGCGCCTCATCGGCGCCCCGCCGGGATATGTCGGCTATGATGAAGGCGGCGCCTTGACCGAAGCTGTGCGCCGCCGGCCTTATCAAGTCATCTTGTTTGATGAAGTTGAAAAGGCGCATCCGGATGTTTTCAACGTGTTGTTACAGGTGCTCGATGACGGACGGCTGACCGACGGCCAAGGCCGCACGGTCGACTTTTCCAATACCGTGATCGTGTTGACGTCGAACCTGGGCGCGGAATATCTCGTGGCGCAAAAAGAGGGTCAGGATTCATCCGAGGTTTACGATCAGGTTATGGAGGTCGTGCGCGCCGCGTTCCGTCCGGAATTCCTCAACCGCCTGGATGAGATCATCCTGTTCCATCACCTGACGCGCGAACAAATGGACGGTATCGTCGAAATTCAACTGGGCCGCTTGCAGGGCTTGTTGGCGGACCGGAAAATCGAATTGCAACTCGATGCTGCCGCACAAAAATGGCTCGCCGATGCCGGGTACGATCCGGCTTACGGGGCGCGGCCCTTAAAGCGGGTCATCCAGCGTTCACTGCAAAACCCGTTGGCTAGCTTGATCCTCGAAGGGAAAGTGAACGAGGGTGAAGCCGTCACAATCTCGGCGGGTACGGACGGCCTGACCATCAACGGTGATGTCGCCGAAGCGGCTTAAGTTAACCGCCGCTTCTCGGAATTTGCGAACGGCCCGTCTGCGTCGAACGGCTTGTTGGGCCGCTCGTCGGTCGGCCGCCGCGGTTGCGGTACAAAAGCCATACCAACGCAATGCCGCCGGCGAATCCGCCGATATGCGCCCACCAGGCGATGCCGCCAACTTCACTGCCGTTTTGTGTGCCGAGCGATGCCGTGCCTTGGAAAAGTTGTATGGCGAACCAAATGCCGGTGTAAATCAATGCCGGTAAACGAAACACCAGCGGGAAAAAGAAAATCGGCTGGATGACATGGACCCGGGCTTTGGGAAAAATATACGTGTAGCCGCCGAGCACGCCCGCAATGGCGCCAGAGGCCCCGAGCGCCGGTATTGTTGAAAGGGTGTTAAAAATATAATGGCCGTAGCTGCCGAGCGCACCGCAAACGAGATAGAACAATAAAAACCGTAACCGCCCCATGCGGTCTTCAAGCGGGGCGCCGAATAACCACAATGTCCATATATTGATGATCAGGTGCAGGGCACCGCCGTGCATGAATGTATTGGTGATGAGTGTCAGGTATGGATTGGTCGAGAGGCCAGTTTGCGCGATGATCGACGGATCGCTCAAAATCACCGGCACCAGGGCATACGTATAAAGGAAGTATAGTTCGTTTTGCGGGGAAAGTCCGAGTTGGTAAAAATAGACCGCAATGTTGGCGACTATGAGCGACATCGTCACAGCGGGTGAACCGAGCGAAGGGGCGTCTGTTCGAAACGGAATCATCGTCTCATACCGTAGGTTACGTTTGAAAGGTCCGCAACCAATTCTGAAACAGCGTCCGGTCAGCGTGTATTGCTGGCGAGTTTTGATTTAAGGCGCAGGGTTGCGATTTGGCGGTCGATGAATGTTTTTGCCGTATTGAAACGGTCGAGTTCGGCTTTTTGCAGTTGACGGCCCGAGGGCATGCGGACCCGCAGCGGGTTGACCTGCCGTCCGGCGCGGAGAATTTCGTAATGCAGGTGCGGTCCGGTTGAACGCCCGGTCGTGCCGACATAACCGATCACTTGGCCTTGCCTGACGCGATTGCCGCGCTTCAGGCCGCGGGCGAACCGGTGCAGATGCGCATACGCGGTCGAATGGGTGCGGTTGTGGCGAATGCGGATATAGCGGCCATAACCGCCGTTCCAGCCGATTTTCCGAATGACACCGTCACCGGCTGCGTAGATCGGCGTACCGCGAGGCGCGGCAAAATCGACGCCGCGATGCATTTTGGTGTAACCCAATATCGGATGACGGCGGCGGCCGAACCCGGATGAAAGCCGCGCGCCGTCAATCGGCGTGCGCATCAGTGCTTTACGTGCGCTTTTCCCGTTTACGTCAAAATAATCGGTGGTGCCGTCTTTCGTGGTGTAGCGGTAAATTTTTAATGTGCGCCGGTTGGATTTCAACACAGCGTACTTGATGTTGCCGGCCCGCACTCGATTGCCGTCTTCATCTGTATAGTGCTCATAGAGCACTTCAAAGGAATCACCAGGATGGATATCCCGTTGAAAGTCGATGTCCCAGGAGTATGCCCGAATGAGTTCGGCCAAAACACGGTTCGGCACGCCTGATTTCTTGCCTGCAACAAAAAGGCTATGACGAATGACGCCGGTTTTTAAGGCTAGTTCGGTTTGCAGTTGTTTTTTCTCGACCGTGGCGTCGAATTCGCCGGACTCGTTTCGCCGGACGATAATATCGCGATCAAAATCGGGTGCGAGCTCAATGCCCAGCAAACTGCCGACGGTCTGTCCGGCCGCTTGCGGCAAAAATGTCAGTTTAATTCTTTGCCCTTTTTCAATGTGCCGTGGGTTGTAATGGACCTTGAGCGCCTTTATGGCGGCTTGGGTTTTATCACGGGAAAATCCGGTACGGATCAAGAGCCCGGAAAGCGTTTCCCCGCGGCGGATGCGCAAGGTATACCGATACGGCGTGTCGGGAACGATTTCGGTTCTCGGCAGTTGGCGTAAATGAATGCGCAGTGATGCTGCTGCCGCCGGATTGCCGAGGGATATTGGCGCCTTGGCCAGAGTGGCGGCGGAAAAATGAATAGGCTTGGATTGTCCGTTCAAGATTTCCCGGGTTCCCTCCTCGGGAAACTCTAGGACGACACGCGCCGACACGATGATACAGGCGATCAAAACGCCTGCGGCAAGTAGACCTCTTAACAGCATGGGACCGGTTTTTTTATGAAAAGTGGAAAAGATTGAAGCTGGCGCCATAAATCCTCGCTATGACCGGCGATCATAGGATTGAAATGAGGCCGGAAAATGGCGGGCGATGATTTTACTATCAAGGTGTTTCGTTCCGATTCCATCAGTAGAATCAATGATATCCGCCAAATCGTTAAAGATTGGTTGTCTCCTTGAAGCCCCCAAAGATTCAATCCGAAGCCGTATGACAAAATTGTGAGGCAATAAGACAAAAAGCGCGGTTTACCGCGACTGGTTGGGCCAGTATGGTTTTCTTTGACCGGCATCCGAAGATATGAGGTCCTCAGGATGAAGCCGGCGAATAATCTCATCTCCCCCTAGGAGGAATTATGTATAAAAAATTCTTTATGAGCCTGCTCATCGCGGCGGGCTGTGTCTTAATGAACCCGGCGGCAATTTCGACCGCTCAAGCCAAAGAACTCGTTTTTACGGCCATTCCCGATCAAGATGAAGCCCGGCTTATGACCCGTTTCGGTAAAGTTGCAAAGTATCTTTCAAAAAAGCTGGGCATTCCCGTGAAATACATCCCGGTAAAATCCTATGCTGCTTCTGTCACGGCCTTTCGAAACAACCAAGTGCAGCTCGCCTGGTTTGGCGGCTTGTCCGGTGTGCGCGCTCGACAATTGGTCCCCGGTTCTAAGGCGCTTGCCATGGGCGCAGAGGACAAGGCGTTCACCAATTATTTCATCGCGCACAGCTCTACGGGATTGAAAAAGAGCAGCAGCTTCCCGAAAGAAATAAAGGGCAAAACATTTACCTTCGGTTCTAAGGGCTCGACCTCGGGCCGGTTGATGCCGGAATATTTTGTGCGCCAGCATTTCGGCAAGGCACCCGATAAGGTGTTCTCACGGGTTGGTTACTCCGGCGACCACTCGCGGACCATCGCCCTGGTTCAATCGGGCGCGTTTCAAACGGGGACCGTTAACCCCAAGGTTTGGCATAAGGAGCTCAAAGCCGGCAAGATTGATCCCGCGAAAGTAAGCGTCATTTGGACAACACCGACGTACCCCAACTACAACTGGTCGATGCGCGGTGATGCAGACAAACGCTTTGGAGCCGGGTTCACGAAAAAGGTGCGCCAAGCCCTTCTTGATATGAAGGACCCCGATTTACTCAAGCAGTTTCCGCGTTCGGCATTCATCCCGGCCAGCAATTCGGACTATAAGCCGATCTTAGATGTTGGAAAGGCAATCGGAATAATCGACTGATCCGACATTTCGTCTCATGACCCTCTTAACCTTAGAGAAGGCAAC
>CALINB010000311.1 GCA_938045325.1 uncultured Rhodospirillales bacterium
GGCAAACGACTTGCCGGCATTGCGGTTTTATTTTGTTTTATCGTCAGTTCCTGCGCGCCGACATTGAAAGTCCCGGGCCCGAATACGGCAGCCCCGCGTTTTGACGGACAAACGTTTGTCACCGCCGATAACATCAAACTACCCGTCCGCACCTGGCAATCGACATTCGCCAAACCGCGTGCCGTGATCATCGCATTGCACGGTTTTAACGATTACAGTTTATTTTTCGATTCCCCCGGCAACTATCTCGCGGACGAAGGCATTATTTCATATGCCTACGATCAGCGCGGATTTGGCGCGACACCCCATCGCGGGTTTTGGGCCGGTGTCGATGCCTACACCAACGATCTCACGGTTTTTGCCCGCCTGGTGCGTTCCCGCCACCCAAAGCTGCCGGTCTATATTCTCGGCAACAGCATGGGCGGCGCCGTGACGTTAGCGGCAATGCAGCGGGCCTCGCCACCGCCCGTTGACGGCGTTATCCTCGCGGCATCCGCCGTGTGGGGCCGTAAGACCATGCCCTGGTACCAACGCTGGGTGCTGGCAATTGCCTCGCATACGGTGCCGTGGCTGACCCTGACCGGGCGTAGTTTACGCAAAGTGCCATCCGACAACATCGACATGCTGCGCGAGTTGTCACGCGATCCGCTGGTGATCAAGGAAACCCGGATCGATACGATCTACGGTCTGGTCAACCTCATGGATGCCGCGCTTGAAGCCTCATCCCACCTTAAGACGCCGGCCCTGATGCTCTATGGCAAAAAAGATGAAATCATCCCCGCCGAGCCAACCTACAAAGCTTTTCGTAAGGTCTTACGGGCGGCGCATCAAAACCAGACAATAGCCGTCTATCCGACGAGTTATCACATGATGCTGCGCGATCTTGCCGCCCATAAAGTGCTCAACGACATCGCTACGTGGATCATAGATAACAGCAAGCCCCTGCCGTCGAAGGCGGATCAACGCGCAAAACAAATACTTTCGAAGAAAAATTAAATCTCTACCACATCGAACGCGATACTGATGCGTGTGCCTTCGCCGGTATAGGGCACCGTATTGTGATAAAAATAAGAAGGAAACAGGATACACAAACCGTTTTGAGGGCGAATGCGTTCGACCAGAGGTTCACGCGCAATCTTGATTTCATCGTCGGGACGGCCGAACTCGATCCAGCCAGCATGCATTTGGTCATCGGCGCGGATATCGTCCGGCGCGGAAGCATAATAAACACCGCTCAGCCAAGCCGATGGATGGGTGTGCGCCACTTGATGCCCCTTCTCGCCCATGACCACGGCCCACACGGTCAACGCCCAGTCTGATAATTTTCCAGCGATAAACGGATGCGCGTGATCGTCAGGCAATCCCTCGATATAACGGCGCACGGTGGCATTGATCAGTTTTTCAAAATCCGCCATCGGTCCTTTCGGCTCGCTCAAGAGATCGCCGGTATGCCCGCCGAAACGGGTAGCATGCTGGCTTTGTGATCGCACCAGTGTCGGGTGATGGAGTACGTGCCCGGTAAGGGCCTCATTGAACGATGTTAAATCCGCGTATCCGTCCGGTGTGTCAATGACGTTCGATTGCACGAAACGCTCACAGTCGAACAGCACTTTCGCTTCGGCCGTGCGGTCCATTTCCTGTAAAATCGCAGCCTTAAAAGCGAGCGCATCGACGTTGCCGGGAAATTTCTCGAGAATCGTATCGCACAAAGCCAACGCGGCCTCGTGATCGCCTTCACGCACTAGACCGAGAAAAAAATCACCATAAATATCGGCATCATCCGGAGCCAAATTGATGGCGCGCTGAAAGTATGTGCGCGCTTCACCATGTTGGCCGGCCTTCGATAAAAACTCGGCTAAATTAACGTGCGCGCTAACGAATGATGAATCGCACTCAAGGGCTTTGCGGAACGCGGCCTCGGCCGCCGCTGCATTGCCTTGCTCGTTGAACTCGACGCCCAGACAATTATGGGCTTGCGCATTCCCCGGATCGATTTCGATGGCGCGCTGGAAATGGACGGCGGCTTCGCCAGGTTTTTCCAAATCTTTTAAGACGATACCGTATGCACAATGGGCTTCGACATTTTCCGGATCGAGACTGAGGCTTTTATGTATGTATGTTTCGGCTTCATCGAGCTTTTTCTGCACCCGTAACACATTGCCGAGCGCGAGTTGAATCTCCGGCACATCGGGACGCAATTCAAGCGCCTTGCGGTAACAAATTTCGGCCTCGGCATGGCGAGCTTGGACATCAAGGGCCAAGCCCATCAAACCATATGCCTCGAAAAATTCCGGATTCACATCAAGGGCCTCGCCGTAGCACGCAAGCGCCTCATCGAGGCGGCCCGCCTCATGGTGCGCAAGGCCTTGCTGGAGAATTTGCTGTAAATCGGCGGACATAGTAAATTTAGCTACCTGGGTAAATTTGGTTACCTGGATTTGTTGACGACATCAACTTAGCCGAAATGCCGACTGAAAATTATAAGAAATTAACGCCCGAACAAGCGGAAACCTTTCATCGTGACGGTTTCGTTTTTCCCGTCGACGTTCTCACGGCGGACGAACTCGCCTATTTCAACGACGGGATTAAGCGCACTGAAGCCCGCATCGGCGGCTCGCTCATGGGTTTTGAGGGAAAATACCGCGCGAATTTGCATCTCTTGTGCAAATGGGCCAACGATCTCGTGCGCCACCCGGCGGTGCTCGATGCGGTCGAGGACCTGATCGGACCCGATATCCTGGTCTGGACCAGCCGGTTTTTCATCAAAGAAGCACACCAGGAAGATGGTGCGGCCTGGCACCAAGATGTGACTTATTTTGATCTCGATCCGCCAGACATGGTAACGCCATGGATCGCCTTATCCGACGCTCCCGTTGAAAGCGGCTGTATGGAAGCGGTTCCCGGCAGTCCTAGCCTTGGTCAACTGCAGCATCAATCGGGCATCGCCAAATCGAGTCTTAATCTCGGCGGCCAAGCCATCATCGATGATTTCGATCACAGCAATACCGTGTTTGGAGCCTTAAAGGCCGGCGAAATGTCGGTTCATCACTGCCGCACGGTGCACCGCTCGGGCGGCAACCATTGCAATTTTCGGCGGATCGGCCTTGCCATTCCCTATATCCCCACGTACGTGAAACGCCCGCGCGGCATACGCATGCCGGCGATGCTGGTGCGCGGCCAAGACAAGTACGGCCATTTTGATCTCATCGAGGGCGCGACGGACGACTTTGCCGACAATGCGGCGAAGCTGCACGACCAAGTGTTCGACATGTACGTCGCCGCACACAAGGAGCAACGCGAACGCCACGAAGCGGCGCTGCCGGCATAATTAAATTTTGTTATGACAGCGCATCGAAGATCGGCAGCCCGAATTTCTTCTTATACGCATCAAAAAGCGGTGATACTTTTTCGATAAACGCGGCGCGTTCTTCATCGGTTAAACGAACAATTTCGGCATCGCCCGCTTCAAGCTCAGCCAGCACCTGATCATCTTCCGCCAGCGCCAGCGCCCGTTGTACCCGTGTTGCTTCGCGGGCGGCCTCATCGACGGCGCGCTGCACATCCGCGGGCCAGGAGTTATAAATGTCGGCATTACACAAATGTTGAATGACACCGCAAATGTGTCCGCTCAACGTAAGATAAGGGTGATGCTGCTGAAGACCGAAATCGCGGATAACAGCCAGAGGGTTTTCCTGTGCATCCACATCACCGGTAGCGACGGTGTCGAGAAATTCCTTGATATCCATCGAGCACGGCTCAAACCCGAGCGCGCAAAACGCGTTTTCCAAAAACTCGCTGAGTTGAAGGCGTATACGCAGGCCCTGACAATCTTCAGGTGTGCGGATCGGCCGCACCTTGTTCGTCAAATGCCGAATACCGTTATCCCACAGCCCGAGCACCCGGAAAGGGGTTTGCGCATGCATCTTTTCCTTTACGGTATTACCGAAATCGCCATCGAGGGCCCGATACAGTTTGGCCCGGTCTTGAATGAAAAACGGCAGCTCGAACAATTGAAATTCGGGAATGATGTCGGAAAATCGGATCGTCCCTATATAAAAGCAGGTCAATTCGCCGCGTTCCATCATCGGCAGCAGGTCACCCGATTGATAGCCGAGGTCCAGCACGGACGGAATCAGCTCGAACCGTATGCGATCACCAAGGTATTGCTTGAGGGCGGCACCGAACGTGCGCGCGGCCTCGGTGTGGATCGAGTTCTGCCCTTTATAGCCGCCGAAACGGATCGTAATCGGTTCCATGCCCGTCATTATAGGGCGTGCTGACCGCTTGCCTAGCCGATAGGCTTTGGCCTATGGTCCCCCCATTCGGCGACCCAAGCACCCGTAGCTCAGCTGGATAGAGCGCTGCCCTCCGAAGGCAGAGGTCACAGGTTCGAATCCTGTCGGGTGCGCCATTCTCACCATGATGATTGATGGCCACCGCCCATAAGCTATTGAGCCGAGGCGAGTGCTAGGCGTTGCAAGATAAGCCGATTCTATTTTCCGGTTTGGGCTGACTGACAAAATTCAGCCAAAATTCCGACATCGCAGAAATTATTTTACTGAGTTGCTTAAAGTTCGAAGGCTTAACCACATAGGCATTCGCACCATTTTCGTAGCAATGCCACATATCGGCTTCGTCGTTCGACGTCGTCATGGTTACGATGGGAATCGTCTTAAACTTATGGTGCGACTTCAGCACTTCAAGAATTTCCCGGCCATCGACTCTGGGCATATTAAGATCGAGAATAATCAAGGCCGGCAAAGGATCATTTACCAATTCGGCAAACGGTCCTTGGCGGTACAAGAACTCAAGCAGTTCTTCGCCGTCGCCCACAAAATGAAACGGGTTCGCAATTTTGTTTTCCTCGAATGCCTCTTTAATCAACAAACGATCATCAGGATCGTCTTCAGCAATCAAGATGGACATATTTTTTTTATGCAGTGTGTTCATGGACTGCTCTTTCAAGCTCCCGTTCATCAATCACGGTGTTGACCCTGCCAATGAACGGTGAATGAGCTGGTTTTTCATCTGCTGGTGACTGAATCATAGGCAAATCAATCGTAAAAGTAGCCCCTTCGCCGGGAGCACTCTCGGCTTTAATCGTGCCGCTGTGGCGCAACACAATTTTTTCGCAGACGGCTAAGCCAACACCGGTACCAGCATATTTATCCCGGCCATGAAGGCGTTGAAAAATGTTAAAGATCTGCTTTGCATATTTCTGCTCAAATCCAATCCCATTATCTTGGATTTGAATTCGGCAAATTACCGGCAGACAATCATGAAGGCCTTGTTGGTCTTCATTCAAAATTTTAGCGCCAATTTGAATAATCGGGGGAACTTTTTCACGCCGATACTTAAGGCCGTTGGCAATTAAATTTTGAAAGAGTTGTTGCATTTGCACGGCATCAGCATCAAGGGTTGGCAAATCGCCGACAATGACATGCCCGCCCGCCTCTTGAATACTGATCTCAAGGTCACTGAGAACATCTTCAACGACGGATTGCAAATTGATTTTCTTAAAAGGCCGGCCTTGAGAAGAAACTCGTGAAAAAGATAACAAATCCTGAACCAGTGTCTGCATCCGATTACCTGAATCGATAATTCGAGAAAGATAATCTTGCGCCTCATCATCCAGCTTAGCATTGTGCTTAGTTAGCAGGCGATCAGCGAAAGCTTGAATCTTGCGGCAAGGCTCCTGAAGATCATGAGAGGCCGCATAAGCAAATTGCTGGAGCTCTTCATTTGAGCGCTCAAGCTCCTTGGTATATTGAATAAGTTCATTGGCCGAATGATCCCGGTTCATGATAATCGACGCAAGCCGGGCGGCAGACTTAAGATCTTGAATTTGATTATCATTGGGCAGGGCCGGGTAATTGTAATACATCCCGAAGGCGCCTAAGACCTTGCCCGAGGCGTTTTTAATGGGCTCGGACCAACAGCACCGCATGCCATGGGGAAGAGCAACATGTTTTATTTTTGCCCATTTTGGATCCGTCTCAATGTTTTCAACATAAACGCTTTCGCCGGTATAGGTGGACGTACCGCACGAACCAACATTGGGGCCGTTCTCCAAACCATTGACCGCGTCGCAGTATTCCTTCGGCAGACTTGGCGCACCGCCGTGCATCAGTTTATTGCCAACGAGAACAAGCATTGAACAACGCAAGCCCGGATGACGCGATTCGTATAAAAGCGCGATGGCGTCATAGATATCACTGGCCGCCTTACCCGCGGCGATCATTTCCAGGATATTTGATGTTTCTAGGATGAACTGTTCAGATTTTTTTCGCTCCGTGATGTCCACATGGGTTCCAACAAGGCGATTCGGTTTCTCATTGGATTCGGCGTGCGCAAGAAAAGCACGGGACAAAACATAAACAATGCTACCGTCCTTATGAATCATGCGCATTTCTACTTCAAATGATTCAGAACGGCCCTCTAAATAATCTTGTGCCTTTTCCAGCACATAATCACGATCGTCCGGATGAACATGGGCCTTCCAAGAGTCGATCGTAGCTTGAAGTTCATCCTCATTGTACCCCAGCATGCTTTTCCAACGGGGCGAGTAATAAACTTCATTTGTTTCCAGATTCCAGTCCCACACCCCATCATTGGACCCGCGCATCGCTAAGGAAATTCGCTCTTCATTGTCACAAATTTCACTACTCTTTAATTGCGCCGTTGCTCCATGAGCCATGACTAACATTCCCGCAGATATTGTCGTTTGAGGAGAAGGATTTGAAATTCGCTTACAATCGGTTTTCAAGAATTTAAAAACCGCGAAGACCATCTCAGCGGCACACAGCCGTCTTGTATTCAATTCCCCTGGTTATGGGACGTAAGTAACAATATTCAGCGTGGGATTCATACTGCGATTTCCCGCAGAAATCTTAGGGTTTACCCTTATTCACCTAGGGGATTCCCTAGTTATTGCAGCTGGGCGCGCATGGCGTTCAGGAGCGCCTGGAAACGCGGCACGTAGGGCTGAGCAGCGGGCTCGGCCATGAAGTTTTCCGCCATTTCGATGGCCGCTTTCACTTGGCCCTGGCGCGACAGCAAGATGACCCGCTCGAACCACAAACCGGGATGCTCGGGTGAGAACAGCGTCATGCGCGACAGCATTTCGAGAGCACGCTCAATATTACCGGTCTCGACAGCGCGGATTTTAATATTGTTCTGCAAACGCACCAGCACATCGCGGTTGTCGATTCGGTTGCAATAGCGCATGTCGAAGGCCGCGTCCGCGCCAAGCAGTTTTTTCACGAGGCCGCGCAAGTCATCAACCGCCAGCACACGGCATCCGTTGAACGGATCGATAATCAACGGATCGCGCGATTCGTGCAAACGCAATAAAAAATGCGACGGAAAGTAGGTGCCGGCGATGGACCAGCCTTGGGACCGCCCCATATGCAAACATAAAATGCCTAATGCAACGGGCAGCCCTTTGCGGCGCTCGATGACACGGATCAGGTTTGCGTTTTGCATATCGTCATAGGTCTCGGTATCGCCGCCATATCCGAAATCCTCAACCAGCACGGCGCCTAAGGCCGCCGCCTTTTGCTCCGGTGTTTCGGCGCCTTCAGCCGCGCGTCCCACCGCAATCGACAACTCGGTCAAATGCGCACGGTAAGGCTCAAGGTCTTTATCCGGGAAATCGAGGGCCCCTAGCAATAATGCCGCCTCGCCGATATCGATAACACCATCGGGTAGCGTGCCGATAATACGCAGTGACTTTTCGATGACGTTTTGATCGTTCAATATTTTTGCTCCGGTTATTGAAAAACTATCATATTATTGAAGACATTCATGTGAATTCACAAAAACGACCGGCCATTCAACGATTCATGCAATACGTCCGAAACCCGGGCCACCACATAATACGTGCCTTTGCCGCCCTTTCCGTCGGCTGGCTGGCCGGGTGCGCCGTGCTCGAAGCGCCGACTGTTCACGATCATCTTCATAAAAGCCGGCAGGCACATGGACTCAATACCTGCATCAATAATTTCACCGTCATGGACCGGGTGACGGAAACGGTTGCGGACGCCGAGGCCGCGCGCATCCCGGGGTTCCCTTATTTGCGCGTCAACCGGTTCCTGGCGTCTTTTGCGAATTCAAAACTGCACGGAAAAGCGTTCACCCGCTGGCTCACGCATTTGCGAACCCTGGACCGGCAAGCGCGTAAGTATGAGTTTTCAAATTTACCCGCTCAAACGCAGGCCCGTCTGAAAAATTTACCGGGTCAACTCGAACGTTGTGCCGCGCGCCTTATGGCTCACGACTCACAAAACGAGGGAATCCGCCGGCGGCTGATAAAAGCGGCACGGGCCCCCGATTCCTATCAACGCTGGGCCCAAGTCGCCGGGCTATATCCACTCAGTGTGATTCCGGTGCGGTTCGGCATCATGCATTTGCAAAAACGCCAACGAAATGATTTTCAAACGGTCCAACAGCCCGGGGACTTAAATGTTTATACGCCGATAACAAACGCAACGTATGACCCAAAAATAATACAGGCAATCTTTCACCGGGCAAAACCAGACGCGCTCGGCATCCCTCTTTTTGAAAACGGCGATCTAAAACATTTAGTCTCGATGTCTGCACCTGTCATTCAGGTCATTGAAAAAAGTAATGACGATAAACCCGGGCACATGATGTACGGCACGAATGGCACGCTTCAAATCGATACGTCCCGGCCCGTTCTTTATCACCGCTTGGCCTTCACCCGGTTTCGCGGCCGCGTGTTAACACAACTCGTCTACACAGTTTGGTTCCCCGCCCGCACTGCGCAGGGACCGCTCGATATTTTTGCCGGCACCCTGGATGGGATCATGTGGCGGGTGACGCTTGATGAAGACGGCCGGCCAATGGTGTACGACACCATCCACCCGTGCGGTTGTTACCATCTATTTTTTCCCGTAAAACCGTGGGCCCTGGCCGCTGCCGAGCAGCATGGATTTTTCGGCGAACCGCCCATCGCACCCATACCGGGGCCGTTACTGGCAAAAGGGCAACGCGTCCATATCAGCCTGAAACCGGCAACCCATTATGTGTCCGGGGTCAGCGCCAAACAAACGGATCACAATAACGCCCGCCGTTATCGGCTCACCCCTGCAAGCACCTTGCGATCTTTGAAACACCCAACGGGATCGAAAAGCCTGTACGGACCCAACGGCCTGATTGACATCAGTGCACGCCCGGAGCGTTTCTTGTTGTGGCCGATGGGAGTCCCAAGTGCAGGCACCATGCGCCAATGGGGCCATCATGCGACCGCTTTTATAGGGACCCGCCATTTCGACGATGCCGATTTGTTTGAACGCATCCTCACCCGCAAGCGCTAATGTTGTTTAAGCCGCTTTGCCTTAACCGGATCGGTCCACCAGGCATTGATCTGGAACCCGTAAAGCGGTGTTTTTTCAGGTATGCCGAACTTATCCCAGCGCGCGACCCGGTCTTTCGGCTGATGAAACAGCGGCACCACGTAATGACCCCATTGCAACACACGGTCGAGCGCCCGGGCGGCGGCAATCAGCTGCTTGCGGTCCCGCGCCGCGATAATATGACCAATCATCGCATCGGCAACCGGGCTTTGAATGCCGGGATAATTGCGCGTGCCTTGCGTTCGTGCCGCACCGGAGCCGAAATAAAATGCCTGTTCGTTACCCGGCGATAACGACTGGTCCCACCAATAAATGATCATGTCAAAGTCATAAGTGTTTAAACGGTATTGATACTGTGCCGTATCGACCGTACGGACCCGAACATCGATGCCGAGCTTTCTGAGCTTGCGGGAGAACGACAGTGCCAGCCGTTCGTTACGAGGCTGACGCAATAATATCTCAAATTTGGCGGGTTGATGGCTTTTCGGTAGATGCATCTTGCCGTCATGAAAACGCCAGCCCGCATTTTTAAGCATCTCGAGGGCCCGCTTCAGATTGGCGCGGGAAAATCCGTCGCCAATCCCTGCCGGCGGGCGATAGGGTGCGGCAAAAATATCAGGACTGAGTTGCGCGCGAAACGGCGCCAACAGTTTGCGCTCGAGCGGATCGGCGGATTCGCTCGCTGCCAATTCAGATTTTTCGAAATAACTGGCAGTGCGCTTATAAGCGCCGTGATAGAGCGCCCGGTTCACCCAGGGAAAATCAAACGCATGGGCCAAGGCTGCGCGGACAGATGGGTCCTTGAATATCGCCTTACGGGTATTGAAGGCAAATGCGTACATGCCCTCAGGCCGGCCGTTTGAAAATTCCTGCAACATAATCGTTCCCCGTTTCAATGCGGGCGAACGATAACCGAATGACCAGCGAGTCGGGTCTGTTTCGACACGCAAATCAACGGCGCCGGCTTTGAAGGCTTCCAGGGCGACGGTCGAATCGCGAAAATAATCGTATTGGATACGATCAAAATTGAAACGGCCGCGGGCAAACGGCAGATCCCGACCCCAGTAATTTTCAACGCGAGCGTAGGTGATTGAGCGGCCGGGCTCAAACGTTTCGATCTTATAAGGACCGCTGCCGAGAAACGGCTTTAACGTCGTTGTATTGAACGTACGCCCGGCCATTGCCTGTTTCGATAAGATCGGCATGAGGCCGATGATCAACGGCAGCTCCCAATTATTGGCGGACTTAAAAATAAATGTCACCGACCGCAGACCGGTTGTTTCAACCCTTTCGACTTGACGGTAATAAAGCCGGTGATTGGGGCGGCCCTGACTTTTCAAGGTTTGCCAAGAATACCGGACATCGGCGGCCGTAATCGGTGAGCCGTCGTGAAACCGGGCCGCCGGATTAATCGTAAAAGTGACGCGGGACCGGTCTTTGGAAACATGAACGGTTTGCGCCACCCGGGCATACAGCGTAAAGGGCTCGTCACGGCTGCGCTCGAGAAGCCGCTCATGAACGAGGCGCCAACCGTCCGCGGACTTTCCTTTGATGATGAACGGATTGAGACTGTCAAAACTGCCGAGACGGCTGAGGCGCAATGTGCCGCCCTTCGGAGCTTGGGGATTGACGTAATCGAAATGCGAAAACCCGGGCGGATATTTCGGCTGACCGTGCATGGCAATGGCATGGGCCGGCGTTTCGGCAGGCGCCCTTACGGTCAGGGCCAGCGACACAAACACGAAACCGGCAGCGACGATCACGGCGGTTCGGTGCATTGGATTCACGCTATTCTCCGACCAAGTGCAAAATGATTTCGCGGGACCGGGGACGGGACCGGCTTTCAATAAGAAAGAGTCCCTGCCAGGTGCCGAGCGCGAGACGGCCATCGGTCACGGGAATCGATAAACTGACATCGGTCAACATGCTCTTGATGTGTGCGGGCATGTCGTCGGGGCCTTCCGTGATATGCCGGTATTGCGGCGCATTTTCAGTCGCAAAACCGTCCAAGGCCTGTTCCAAATCGTGCAACACATCGGGATCGGCATTTTCCTGAATGGTTAAAGATGCCGACGTATGCCGGCAAAATACCGTCAGCAAACCCGTTTGAATTTTTTGCTTTGCCGTCCATGACATGATCTCGGCGGTCATTTCATAGAGGCCTCGGCGGGGCGCGGTGACGATCAGAGTCGTTTGTGCCTGCTTCATGCTATCCGTAGTAAAATACTTTTTCACCGTACACTTTAAGCCAGGCTTTCGCCTGTTCGGTTTCCGGCGTTAATGTTGAAACCGTTTGCCAAAACGCCGGGCTATGATCGAGATCTTTCAAATGCGCAACCTCATGAGCGACAACATAATCGAGCACCATCTCGGGCAGCATCACGAGGCGCCAGCAAAACGACAATGAACCGTCCTCCGAACACGACCCCCAGCGCGAACGCGTATCGCGAATAGCGATGCGCCGGTAAGGCTTGCCCAACAACAGGGATTTCTCTTCGACCCGTTCACTGATGACCCGCCTGGCTTCCTGCTTGAACCAGTCCGTCAAGCGGCGGGCCATATGCTCGATTTGGCCCGAAACCTGATATTCCGTGTCTGTCACGGTGACGGGCCGGCGGCTTTCGGGATCGTGGCATACGGTCCTCTCAATACCTAACAGGGGAACACGCGCGCCATGAATAAACGCAATACGCGACGGCATTGAATCGATTTGGCGTAATAACCAGGCTTGTTTCTGACGCGCCAAGTCGATGCCTTCTTCATACGACGTATGCCAGGGAACCGTTACGATGGGACCGGTGCTCGGCTCAATGCGCAGGATAATGTTGCGGGCCCGGGGATGGCGCCGGATCGTGAGCGGCACAATCCGGCCTTCAAGATCCAGCGAAATAACCTTCTCCCGAAATCGCGCCATTCACGCAACCTCTGTCATGCCGAGCCGGCAGCCCGGTCCGATGGCGGCGCTATTGAGCCGCCGCCAATGTTTGATCCGGCATCGAAAAGCCAAAATCATCGAGTTTCTTGTAAAGCTCTTGCGATTTTGCTAGATCGAGGGTGACCAGAGGCGGCCGCGATTCACGCCACGAATCGTCACCTGTCTGGCGCGCCTTCACGGCCCGCAATGCCTGAATTTGCGGAAAGCTGATAATAATTTCACGCAACTGGGCCATGCGGTCTTGCAACTCTAAGCCCTTATCGCCATCCCAGCCCTCATAAAGTTCTTTGAGCCAATGGGGGGCGATATTGCAAACGGCCGTGATGCAACCGACGCCGCCGGCTTTCATCAACCCAAGCGTTAATTGATCACCGCCGGTGAACACGGCAAAGCCGGGAAACTTACGCGCGGCCCCCGTCATGTTCTCAAGATCGCCGGAGCTATCTTTCATGCCGACCACGGTATCGGGATATGCTTTCAATAATCTTTCAATTAAATCGTAACTGATCGGCGTCTGAGAAACCGGCGGGATGTGATACAAATAAACCCGAAGGCGATCATCGGCGACACGCTCAATCGTCTCGGAATACGCCGCATAAAGGCCGTCATCCGGCACACCTTTATAATAAAACGGCGGCAACATCAGGACGCCTGACGCGCCCAATTCGACGGCTTTTTTCGTTAACTCCACAGTGTCGGCTATCGCACAACAGCCAACACCCGGCATCAGCACTTCGGCGGGAATGCCGTTCGCCACCAAGTTTTCCATGATGGCGATCTTTTCCGGTACCGAATAGGAATTCGCTTCACCGGTCGTGCCCAGGACAGCCAAGCCATCACAGCCGTTATCCAACAGCCACTGGCAATGAGCCGCGTGATTTTTATAATTCGGCGACAAATCCTCGTTAATCGGTGTTAAAGCCGCGGCAAATACGCCTTTGAGAATTTCAGGTTTCTTCGTCAATTCACTTCTCCCATCTACTCTTTCGCTCGGCCCGTTTTATTGGGCCATGTTACGATGTGGTCCTCCAACTGGCCCGCATCCTTCTCTGAAACGACGCGCCCCCGGACTGAAATACCGGCCCGGTGCACCGATTCTGGATCTCCTGTCTTTAACGGATGCCATGACGGTAAATCCTTACCCTCAGATAACAACCGATACGCACACGTCGTCGGCATCCAATGCAACTGCACTATATTCTTTGGTGTTAACATGACACAATCAGGAACGAAGCGTTGCCTTTTTGCGTAATTTGTACACCGGCATGCCTCGCAATCGAGCAGGCGGCACGCCACATTGGTATAGCTGATTTCGCCGGTTTCTACATCCTCAAGCTTTTCCAGGCAACATTTCGCACACCCGTCACAAAGCGATTCCCATTCCGTTTGGGTCATCTCAGATAGGGGCTTTTGCCGCCAAAACGGCTGATTTTCCGCCATTTTTATCGAAATTCCCCCAAGCACCCTTTGAAATTAAAGAAACTTTTTTAAGCGCTCCGCCATCGCCTCGCCCGTGACCGCATGGCCGAAATGGGTCAAGTAACGGCCTTGCTGATCCATAAAAAGCACGATCGATGAATGATCAACAAGATAATCGTTGGCCCCCGGTTCACTTTCCTTGTGCCGGGCGTAATAGACCCGAAAAGCCTTAGCCGCCTCAGCGATTTGTTTTTCCGAGCCGGTCAGGCCAACCATACGCGGGTGAAAATGGCTGGTGTACATTTTTAATTGCTCGACCGTATCGCGTTTTGGATCGACCGTAATAAAAACAGGCGTCACGTTTTTTGCCCGTGAGCCCAGGCTGTTCAGCGCATCGGTCATCGCCGTCAGAGCGGTCGGGCACACATCGGGACAATATGTGTAGCCAAAATAAATCAACATAAACTTTCCGGCAAAATCGGCATGGGTTTTGACCGCGCCCGTGTGATCGACCAACTCGAAGGGGCCGCCGATCGAAACGCCCTTTGATTGAGACGTTTGTTTTTCAGGAACTTTGAAAGACGGATCTAAGAAAGCGGCGATCCGGTCGGGACCGATGATAAAATACATCCCGCCAAGAATCGTCAAGCATATCAACAGTGCGCCGACGGCCACGGCCACGCGCGGCGGGGCTTTAGTTTCTTCCGTTTTGTCTGGTTTCTCCATCTCGCCTCGTCCTGATTTCATATTACTGCCGGCTTTCGTGACACATATATGGACCCGGCACCCTTTTCACCACCTTAACGGTTGACGATGGGATAATACCACACTCAAACTAAGCTCATGTTCACGTTCGGTCTCGCAGAAGGTCCCATGGCCTTCGATCCGTTGATTTTGCTATTGCTGGCGATGGTATTGGAAGGCGCTGCCGGTTTTGCAATCCGTGTCTTTAAACTGTTTCCCTCTTTGCTCGATGTCGTCAAAGGTCTGATTCGGTTTTTTGACCGTAAGTTAAACCGGGCGCACCGCAGCCAAATGGACCGAGCAATACGGGGCGTGCTGATAACGGTCTTGATCATGGCCCTCTGCATGGGTTTGAGCGCCGGCATTCTATGGATCGCAGGCCACATTCAATACGGCTGGGCTTTGGAATTGCTCCTGACGGCCAGCCTTCTCACCCAAGGCCAAACATATGTTCAAGCCCGGCGGCTGGCAAAACACATTTCTGCGAGTGAAATTGACGACGCGCGTACACACCTGGCTATGGCAACGAGTCACGATACGGCAAACCTGGACGAACACGCTTTATGCCGGACGGCGATTGAATATGTGACGGAAAATTTTGTCACCGGCGTTGTCGCACCGGTGTTTTGGTTCGTATTATTCGGTTTTCCGGGATTGCTGGTCACGCGAGCGGTTCATGTGATGGCAGTTCATCTCGAACAACCAGGAGAACAGTATCGGGCCTTCGGCCTTACGGCCTGCCGGCTGAACGATGCGTTGAATTTTATTCCCGCCCGCTTGGCATCTTTGTTTATCGCCGCCGCCGCCGCCTTTACACCGACGGCCCGTCCGGGCCAGGCCATGTCAACCATGGGCCGGGACGCCGGCCGGTATCCGTCCGTAAATCTAGGCTGGCCGCTCGCAGCGATGGCCGGCGCCTTATCACTCACCCTTGCGGGGCCCCGGCCGGGCAGGCCCGATCATGACGCGACACCTTGGATCGGTGAGGGATCGGCCCGGACAACGGCGCAAGACGTTAATCGGGCCGTGTATGTTTACAGCGTTGCCTGCTTGTTCAATTTAGCCGGGATCGCCGGCCTCGCTGTGCTGCGCTACGGACTACCATAATCCGAGGGTCGCCTAAAAATTTTTCAGCACCGTCCGCAATTTGTCAGCCCGTGCATTCCTGTATTTTCTGTCGATGACAATGGCTTCAGGCGTTGCGTCTTTTTGGTAGAAATACTCGTTCAGGTCACTGCGGCGAATGATCGCCGCACCCTCAAACGTCATGCCCGCATAAGCACCGACTTTTGAATTCGCAAAGGCAATGATATCAGCCCCGACATTGGTTGTCGTCGCCGCCTCGGCCCCCGCCCCGATAATACCGATTGTCACACCGGCATCGGCGCCTAATTTTGCTTGGTGTTTTAATACCGCGTTCACGGCGTTTTGCGAACGCAAGACCATGATAATCTCGGTGTCCTGAATACCAATTTGCAACCCAAAACTGGCTGACGCCAATGAATAAAATGCCGGATAACTCCAGTCGCCTTGATCGTTTCGGGTCAAGAGAACGCCGTTACCGCCTTCGCCACCGAAGAAGAAGCCACCCTTCACTACCGTCGGCAAAATGATCACGCCTCTCGCTTTTGGTATTTCTTTTGTAAAATGACTGAAGTCTTTCGTGTTCTTGAACCGCTCGACCGTGTCGACTGCTTTATCAAGAATAATTTCCGAAACTTCCGGCGGATTGCCTCGCCACTCAGTACAGGCCGAAAGAGAAACCGCACCCAATAACGTCACCGCAAAAAACAAAGCTCGCTTCATATAAATACTCCTTGATTACTTATGCGGGGCTCGCTGTTATTTAAAAAATTTTCATCATATCGAATCGTTAAAAATTTCATGGCGCCTCGTTGCTGCGTTCCATGCGCCGTTTCAAACGAAGCAACTCACGGCGGCGATTATCCTCTGCAATCAAATGTTCAATATGACGCCCCTGAAACAACGTAATGCCCACCGATTGGCCGAAATCGATTGCTTCACGGCTGTCGACCCGGCACAAAATGACACGGTCTTCGCCGGTGTAGCGGATCATGTTTCGGATGTGCGTATGGATTTCCTCGCCACCGTCCATCATTTCAGGATGCCAAACGAGCTTGACGAAATCGGCGCCTAAGCGCTCGCGGTCGATCACCGCCATAGCTTGATAGCTGAGCCCGTCGATACAAACCCGATAGCCTTTCGCCTGAATAAACTCACGGGCGAATAAATACGCCCCCAGATTGGCAAAGATATCAACTTTCTGCAGTTCGATGATCATACCCCCGCGGCGATTGGCGGTAATGTTATCGTCAAAGGACTGGAATTCCTGAGACAGCAATGTGCCGACATTTAAGTTAAAGCTGATATCGCCGGAGATGGTGAGCGTATCGGTTTTGGACAGCATGGACAGCATGCGCCGGTCGAGGGTCTCGGTCAGATGCTGGAATAGCCAGCGATTGGCCATCAGGTTGACGCCGGGTAATAACGTCTCCCGCAGGTCCGCAATGGAAATAAACAGTTCACTAAATGCCGGCTCCGGCACACGGCGCCGGGTTAAAGAACAAATATACTGACGCCGGACCATGTTGGATAAATCCGTTCGCGTTAAGGCATTCTCGACCCGGCCCAAAACTTCCGGCGTCAGCGGCTCGCCCTTTTCTTGTTTGGCTTTTAATGCCGAACGCGTGTCCATTTGATTGTTAAAGGATCGGCTTTTGTCATTTGACGCATTGATCAAGTCTTGGACAAGATTCAGAATGACATCGTAATGGGTCTCAATATCGTACCAATCGGAAAATTTGATTTCGGATTCGTCTTCTTCCAGAACAAGTGGATCGTCGCTGAATAAATACCGGATTTGCTGAACCACCGTTTCGACATGCGGCGCAATTTCTTCCTTATAAAAAAAGAAGATGTCCGCGTTTTTGAGAACAAACAATTGGCCGTCCAGCGATTCCACAAACGATTCAAAATCTTCCGCAGCAGCGCGAATGTGATGCTCGCGCCGGTTAAATGGCCGCAGGGCCGATAAGTGAAGATGAACAAGCTTCCGGCCGTCCCGGTGTTGTTCCAGGCGGTGAATGTAATCGAGCAGCAATTTCTCTTGGCTCGGCAACCGGTTCACGGGTTGGGTATCACGTGCCATGGAAACCCTCTATCCAATCGTTGGGGTAGATGAGCGAACTCATATGATGCCTTTTGCAATCATTTTTTCGACGATGATGTCAGCGTAATGGCCTTGAAAACGGTGAATGCCGAGCTGCAGTCCCCATAAAATAGCGCCCTCCGAATCAACCCGTGACAGCACCATTTTGTTTTTGCCGGCTAAATTCACCTGCACGCGCATATCATCGAGGCGTGACTTCGGCACTTCGCCCAGGAA
Source organism: uncultured Rhodospirillales bacterium (assembly GCA_938045325.1). Classification (GTDB taxonomy): domain Bacteria; phylum Pseudomonadota; class Alphaproteobacteria; order Rhodospirillales; family CALINB01; genus CALINB01. The sequence continues at coordinate 17,882 of CALINB010000311.1, forward strand.
CTCTTTACTCCAACCGAGTTTAATCAAATCGGCATCGAGTAAGCCCGGATTAAAAAATTGAAATGAAATCGGATTTAAGCCGTCGATCAACACGCGATAACCGTTTTCTCGCAGTTGATCGCGGGCAAATGCATACATACCCAGGTCGGCGAATACATCGATGAGTTGTAATTCGACGACGATTTTTCTCGCGTTATGACCGATCGAACGGTGAAACGTTTGAAATTCGCGGGACAACACCGTGCTGATGTTGAGATTTAGGCTAATGGAATCGGGCATCGATTCAAAATCAAAATGCGCCACGACGGTCAACATACGACGGTCAATGGTTTCTGTCAGATATTGAAACAGCCAAGAATTGCCGAACAGATTGACGTTCGGGGCAAGCCGGCGCTGCAAATCCTGCATGGAAACGTAGTGCTCCCTAAAAAGGGCACTGCCTTTACCGTCTTCGCGAATGGTGATGGCCATTTGCTGTCTGAGCAAATCGGAAATATTCACTTCCATCATGCGCTGATTGATGGCGGCAAGATTACGTGGGTCAAGCGGTTTACCCGCCATGGAATAAGATGCCGCCGGCGCGCTGTCCTCGCTGTCAAGTTTTTGACGTTTATTCGCTTCTTCTTCCAGTTTAATCGCTTCGGCCATGAAAGCTCGAAAGTCGGCCTTCTGTGTCAGATCGTACCACGTGGTAAAACGGTCTTCGAAGGAGCCTTCATCGCCGAATGTCAGCGGGTCTTCGCTGAACAATGCGCGAACTTTGTAAACAGCTTGATCGACATCATCGACGGGCACGTCGCGGCACAGCAAAACGAGATCATGATTGGAAAGCACATAAAGTGTGGCATCGAAATTTGCGAGCAAGGGCTCAAAGGCCCGGGCGGCAATGCGGATAAAATTTTGCTGGCTATTATCGGGCCTTAATTCAGAGAGGTGGACATGGATCGAAAATTGGCCGACCGGATGATCTTGAATCCGCCGCAAATGGCCGACCAACAGCGTCTCTTCGGACGTCCCGCTTAAATTGGGTACGGTGGTGAAGTTTGCCGCATCGGCCATGGTTACGTTTGTTCCATTCTATTTAGGGCCCTGCTCAATGGGGCACGCATGCATCAAGCGCCGAGACGGCCATGAAACGGACACTGCCTCGGCCCTAAACCATAGAAACCTTTCGTTAACAGGCGCTTACCGTCATTTTACCATGAAATTTCCCACAAAATCGCGCCTCTAGCGCCGAATCGCCACCAATCGCGGCACTTTCCCAACATGAGAAGCCGTAAATCATATATCAAGGCTACTATGGCATACTGATTGTGACGCCAGGACAGGCAACCAGCCAACGCATCACCATGGTTAAATCGCCTCAACAAAACCCGCACCATCCCCAACCCAGAATCCCACGTGGCCGGCGCATTTACGCCATCGGCGATATTCACGGCCGTTTGGACCTGCTTGAGTTACTTCACGATGCTATTTTAGAAGATGCTCAAACGGCGACGGGCAAACGAAAAACCTTGATTCATCTCGGCGATTATATCGACAGGGGGCCCGATTCTTTCGGCGTTGTGGACCGGCTATCCGAATTCACCAACGACGACTTCGATGTCATTAATTTAAAAGGTAATCACGAAGATTTTCTCATTCGGTTTGTGCAAAATGAATCCAAACTAGCGCCGCTTTTGGATGTTTGGCGAAATAACGGCTGCATTGAGACCTTATTAAGTTACGGTATCGACATCCGCGATCCAGGGGAGCAATCACCCGATGAAGAAGCCCGGCATATCCGAAACTTATTAAGCGACGCCATTCCTAAATCCCATATGGCTTTTTACCGGAACTTGAAACTCCGCCACACTATCGGTGATTATTTATTTGTTCACGCCGGTATTAATCCAGATC
>CALINB010000312.1 GCA_938045325.1 uncultured Rhodospirillales bacterium
GTCGGCGGTTCGAACCCGTCACCGCCCACCATTATTTGTTGATTTTCAATTTCAAATCGGAGCCTCAATTAGTGCGCATTTTAATTCTCGAATGCGATGGAATCGGTCCTGAAGTCATCGCGGCATCGATGCCCGTACTCGAATCAGCAGAAAAACGATTCGGTCTGGGATTGCGATTCGAACAGGATGACGTCGGTCATGCCGGTATCAAGACCCATCAGCATGCTTTTCATGATTCGGTGCTGGAAAAATGCCATGCCGCTGACGGTGTCATCATGGGACCGCATGATGCAAATTCTTATCCGGCGGAGCATCAAACTTATCCGAACCCTTCCAGCATCATTCGTATGAAGATGGACCTGTTTGCCAATATGCGGCCCTGCAAGGTGCGTCCGGGCGTGCCGGCTCATGTTAAGGCAATGGACTTAATCGTGGCGCGGGAAAATACCGAAGGATTTTATGCTGATCGGAATATGTACGCGGGCCATGGTGAGTTCATGGTGACTCCGAAACTGGCTCAAGCCGTTCGCAATATCAGTTATGAGGCTTCGGCCCGGATTACGCGGGCAGCCTGTGAACTGGCCATGCAGCGACGCAAAAAAGTGACGTTGCTGCACAAAGTTCATGTCATGAAAATGACGGACGGTTTATTCCTTGAAGCGGCCCGGGATGTTACCAAAGACTATCCTGAGGTTGAGGTGGAAGAGGTCATTGTGGATGCGATGTTCGCGCTTGCCGTCCGCCGGCCCGAAAGCTTCGATTTAATCGTCGCGACGAATTTATACGGTGACCTGCTTTCCGATCTGACGGCCGAATTGTCGGGCGGCCTCGGCATCGGCAGTTCCATCAATTCAAGCCTCGATCATTGCATCGCACAAGCCGCGCACGGCTCAGCCCCCGATATCGCCGGGCAGAACATTGCCAATCCGACGGCTATGATCCTTTCGTGCGGGATGTTGTTTACGTGGCTCGCGGCAAAACACAACAATCCTGCTTTCAATGAAGCCGGTCAGGCAATCGAGGCGGCGGTGGATGCGCAATTACAGGCACGCCGAACCCGGGACTTGGGCGGGGATATGAATTGCGATGAATTCGGCAAAGAGATCGCGCAAAGGGTTTTGAATGGCTGATGTGGCCAGTTTAATGATCCCTATTGGCTCTATGAGCGTATTGCTCGGTTATAGATAGTGGAAAGATATTAAGAGAAACGATAGCGGGGCGTTTATGGAAACCGACAAGCGTACCAATCCATCCTTAGGCGGGCATCTTTTTACCTTTGCCGTCATTGCCGATACGCATATGCGTCCGGAAGAGGGCGATGAATCGTCTCCGTTCGAGGTTAATCTGCACGCCAACGGCCGGACTCGTTATGTGATTGAGCTTCTCAATCAGCTTGATCCTGAATTTGTTATACATCTCGGAGACATTGTTCATCCGGTGCCCGAACTGCCGACCTATGGGCCGGCCTGCGAGGCGGCCAAGGCGGCTTTCGTTAAACTCAATAAGGATATCCGTTTTATACCCGGCAATCATGATGTGGGTGATAAACCGAACGATCAAATGCCGGCGGGACAAATCGAAGAACAATTCGTCGATCAATATCAGCGTTATTTCGGCGCCGATTATTTGTCTTTTGATCACGGAGATTGTCACTTCACGATGATTGATGCGCAGATCATCAACTCAGGCTTTAAATGCGAAGGTATTCAATGGGAATGGCTTGAGCGTGATCTTGCCGATCACGACGGTAAGCGCATTTTTCTTTGCACCCATTACCCGCCTTATATTCGTTCGCCCGAAGAGGCTTCCCATTACGACAACATCGATGAGCCGGGCCGTTCGCGGCTATTGCGCCTAATCGAAAAATATTCGGTCGAAGCTTTGTTTTGCGGTCACGTTCACGGGTTTTTCTATAACCGGTTGGCGGACGCCGAATCCTACATCCTGCCGGCGACGTCTTTTTTCAGGCAAGACTATTCGGAGTTGTTTCGGATCGGACCTGCCGATCAATTCGGCCGAAACGATACCGATAAGCTCGGATTTTTTATGGTCAACGTTTACGAAAACGGCCATGCCGCAAGATTAATCCGCACCAATGGCGAAGAAATTGCACTTGGTGAAAAAATCGCGCCACCGGCGCCAAAGATCAGCACGTATCATGCGAAGGAAATCTCGAGCGCACCTGTCGGTGTGCATCTACGTCATCCTTGGAATGAAGTGAGCGATCTTCCCTACAACGGGCCGATGGAAGAGTTTTCTCGCAAACGGGTGCGCAACGACTATACTTTGCTTGCCCTTTGGGAACTCGGTATCCAAAAAATCCGCGTGCCATTAACTGAACTTTTAGAGGAGCGGACCCGAAACCGGTTGGCGGCACTAAAAAGGATTGGCCATCAGATCACGGTGTTTTCCTTTGAACCTCCTGTTGGCCGGGCGCGGGAAGCTTTAACCAACTACCGGGATATCGTTGATGTCTTGGAAGTCATCGTTCAATGGCGGCACAAGGGTGGCATGATCCCCGCGCTGACAAAGATTAAACAGGAAACGGGCGTACCTATTTATTTGGCTAAAATCGAAACGTCTGCCGATAAAAAACGGGCTGGCTCGCAGTTCAGCCATTTTGTGAGTTACGGTTTCAGGGCCTCGGAAGTCGCTGACATCGACGAA
>CALINB010000313.1 GCA_938045325.1 uncultured Rhodospirillales bacterium
AAATTTATAAGTTACGGCATGCCGATATGGCTTGATACAAAAGATCCCCTGACGGCGAATAAGCCCTTTCAACGGCTTCTTATTGCCCAGGACACGGGGGGCGCGATCAAGGGTTTGGTTCGGGGTGATATATTCTTTGGCCACGGAAAAACCGCGGCACAATACGCAGGTCACATGAACCGAAAGGGCGAGTATTATATCCTGTTGCCGAGAGCGGCGGCACCGTCAACATGAAACCTTCTGTCTGCGGCGTGATAGCCGCCGCCTTACTTCTGGTTGTCGATGTTGTTGCGGCTCCGCTGCAACTCGAAAGCACATCTATTCCTCTTTCGGAAGAGAATCCGGCGATAAAAACCGTGGGTAAGCTCGAGTATCGCGGTGGATTAAGGCTCCGGTCCAAAGACGAGAATTTTGGCGGGCTATCAGGCCTTGCGATTTCTCTCGATGGCAGCGTTCTTAGGGCAGTGACCGATAAAGGAAACTGGATCAGGGCAAAGCCAACGCTGGATGGATTGGGCAATCTGGTCGGTTTAACAGACGTAAATATGGCGCCGTTGCTCGATACCGATGGCATGGAAATCCGTTCCAAAATCAGGAAGGATGCGGAATCCCTGTTCCGAATTAAGGGCGGTTACGCGGTGACATTGGAGAATAAGCACCGATTGCTAAAATACCAAGAAAGGGAATTTCCCTTTCAGGGGTATGGAATCCCGGTTGCCGCTCCGCAGCAAATTTTTGAAGCGCACTTCAATAAAGGCATGGAGGCTGCCGTCGCCCTTAAAGACGGACGAACGGTTGTTATCGCTGAAAATTTCCCCCAAGAGGGAAAATATATTTCGGGCTGGGTTCTGCAAAAAAAACGGTGGCGGCCCTTTGGTTATGTGAGAACAGAACTTTTCCAGCCGTCAGGAGCAGCTTTACTGCCCTCCGGAAATTTGCTCATTCTTGAACGCCGCTTCTCGTTTCTCGGTGGGTTTGCTTCGAGATTAGCCATTATACCGCATCGCGCCATTCGCCCGGGAGCGACGGTTCGCAGCGCGGAAATCGCTCGGCTCGAGCCGCCGCTGGCAGAAGAGAATTTCGAAGGGGCGGCAGCCTACCGAAATAAAAAGGGCGAAACGATCATCTATATCGTGTCTGATGATAATTTCTTCTCGCTACAGTCAACGTTGCTTCTCATGTTCAAGCTACGCGACTGACGAAGATTTGAAACCGTTGTGCTGGTGTCGGCGAACGATCACCCTTTAAACTAAACGCCTAAATTAAGCCGCAATTGTTTGTAAAATAAATAATCAACTGGCTCGCACAGCTGGTGTTACCCTGATTATAGTGGTCAGGGTTGGGGGATAGGCTGGAAATTTAACCACTGTGACGTAAGCGGCGTAGAAGTAAGTTGAGTAATTTGTGTTGTTGGGGACTGAAATGAAAATCCTGAATCGTGTTGTGAGAGCCCTGTTGGGCGTATTCTGTGTCGCCTCATTTGTTCTGTTGCCGCAGTCAATTGCGGCGCAAACCCTTCAGATAAAATGGGAGCAGTTACCGGGTCGTTCGCTCGACATTGGCGTCGGACATGGTGGGCATGTCTGGTCAATCGGCCCAAATCGGCAGGCCTGGCAGCTGATAAAGGGCAAATGGGTTGTTGTCCCTGGTCTCAAAGATCTCATTAACATTGATGCCGCACCGGATGGGTCAGCAATGGCCGTCCGGAAAGACGGCACGCTTCATTATAATAGCGGCAAGCGCGGCGCGGGCTGGCAGCAGGCTGGTGTCCGGACGATGGATGTTGGTATTGGCGGTGGCTGGGTCTGGTTAACTAATTCGCAGCGGACAAGTGGCGGTGGACAGGTTTGGCGCTCGCGCTATGCGCCGGGTAAATGGCGTTGGCAGCGCGTGCCGGGTGCCCTGATGCGGATCGATGTTGACTCAAAGGGCAATGCCTGGGGTCTAAATGACAAGAACGACATTTACCGCTTTGATGGACGCAAGTGGGTTCGTGTGCACGGGAAATCAGCGGACCTTGGCATCGGTGGCAATGGTACGGTCTGGGGCATTGCCAGTCAGGGGTTTAACGCCAGCCGTGGCGGCGGTCAGGTCTATAAATATAATTCAAAAATTAAAGGACATTGGCAGGCCGCTAATGGAATCCTGTCGCGAATCAGCGTTGGCCCGCAAGGGCGCCCTTTAGGGGCCAATACCAAGCAACAGATCTGGTGGGCTGTGAACGGCCAGGGTGGTGGCGTTGTAAGCAGGCCTCCCAGCCTTCCCGGAAAAAAACCGGTGACGAAAAACGCTGTCAAAGCAGCGCTATCAGCAAATGACACCAGGCTGGCTGTCGACACTATTGACCGACTTATTAAGCGTATGCCGCTTTTACCCAACCAGATTGCCGCCACCGTTCGAGGGCTGGTTAAGAGCGTCAAGCTGATCAAGGGGACCAACTATTACGGCATCAACAAAGGCAATGTTTATGTCTATGTTGAAAAGCCCGGGGCGACCAAGAAATCCGGTGCGGGCACCAGTGCCTTTCTACTGATCAAAGGTCGCATCACGCCAAATCTGCCGGGATTTTTTAATAATTTCAAAGGGTCGGATATAAGTGATCTCGTTCTGTCAGCGGTTAAAACGCTACCCAAAGAGCTGAATACGGGCGAACGCAAGCGCGAGGAAATTCATTTGAAGGATTTGCCTGCGGAGCTCCAGAAAGTCGTCAAAAAACATTACAAGGATATGATTAGCTTTCCTGCCGGTTTTCAGGCGGCCGGCGCGATAACCCTGAGTGGAATTATCGGTGGTGCGGTCAAGGCGATTGGTCTGCCGAACAATAATATGACATTGCGCGTTGGCATGGAGCAGCCGGAATATAGTTTTGGTGGACCGCCGCCGGCCGCCTCTGACACGACATTTTATGCCGAGCTTATCCGGCTTGGCGCGTGGAAAAAGCCTTTTAACCTCGCAGGCACGACAATCTGGGACACGACGGTTGGCATTAACACTGACTTAATTATGAAAGTGTCCGGCTATGGTCACGTCAATCGCGGCAACAATTTCGTGATGTATTATGACGGCCCGGTGCCGCGCAATAACGTACCGCCGGACGATCTGAAAAAAATTGCCTTCGGCTTCGGCGCGGCAGAGCTTTCCTATAAGGAATATCTGAACCTGATGCTGTCTTTTCAGGTTCCGCAGACAGGCACAAAAAAACTTCGTTTTCTCGACAAGGTTGGTGGGTTCTCGAATGGTCTTATCAACGGCATCAAGAAGGGGATAAATACCCTTCCGCTCGATGCGCTGAAAATTGTGCATCCGAAACTCAAGGCCTTAAGGAACAAGCAAGGGTTCTTTCCACCGCCTGAATTATTCGTTCTCCAGGGCGTCGGGCCTAAAGGCAAGATGGGTGATGAGGAAGGCCCGCTCGTTCGCATGAACGGAACGGCGAAGGCGCTCGGTCTGCATGTTGCTAGCTTCAAGGGGCTACTCAAAATCGAGGGTACAAAATCGACGCTACAGGCGACGGGTGCTGCCGGAGACAGTCTTTCCCTCGGTCCCTTTGGGCGCGTCGGCATGGAGGGCACGATCGGGCTCCGTATTGATGCGCAGAAACAGTTTTTCGGGATGACGGGCAAGCTGAATGCGACAAAACTCGCCGGACGGGACTTTACGCTTAGTCTGAAACCAAGTCGGGCATATTTTTTCAGCCCGGCGACCTGTGCGGCACCGTTTGATCTCAAGACCGATGTGTCGATCGATCCGCGAAAAATGTCGCTCAGGAATATTCCATTTTCGCCACTCAACAGCGTACCGGATCCGCAGAAAGCCGCAAAATGCCTCGCGGGCGTGCTCTATGCCGTTAAAGATGGTGTCGTCTACGCCTTTAAGAGTGGCAAGAAGGTTGCCGAATTTGCTGACAAGCTGATGCAAAAGAATGAGGCAACCAGGCTCGCCTCGGGCGCCGTTAAATTCGCCGGCGGCAACAACGATCAAAGCAGCGGATGAGGCCGCAAAGCTCATCCGCGCTGACAAGGCTGCTAAAAGTGTCGCAGATGCTGCGAAAGCTACTAAAAAAGCAGCCCAGGCAGCTGCCCGCGAGACGGCCAAAAGAGCGCGAGAAGCCGCTGAGTCCGCAAAACTGGCGGCAAATTTATCCAAGGACATTGCCAAAAATGTCGCCGGTTCCGCGGCAAAACAGTTTTCGAATGCACTAAAGGGAACTGGCGGTACCGTCTCCGGCTGGTTCAAGAAAAAGAAAAGGAGTGCTCCGCCGCGTCCGCCAAATCCTAACGACTGCAGCGATGCGCAATTCTGGAACCATGTGACCAAGCGCTGTCATGCTCGTGGTTATCAGATGTTCGTCGATACGAGACAGGGCAGCAAGAATCCGCACTGCCTCGATATTATTAACGCCGTCATTCATAACGGCCAGCACGTCCGCATCGCGCCTTGCAATGGCGGCTGGTGGCAGCAATGGCGTCATATGCCGAACGGCCAAATTCAAACTCCAAACGGTCGTTGTCTCGATGGTAAAGCTCTTCGGCGTGGTGAGCATGTGCAT
>CALINB010000314.1 GCA_938045325.1 uncultured Rhodospirillales bacterium
ATGAAGTTACGGATGCCCCTGACGACAACTGGGTCCGGACCGGCGAGAAGCTGGTGCTCGCCGACGAGTTGGCCGAGATCTTTTTCGAGCAGTCCCGGGTCGAGGGGCACCGGCGGATGGGCGATGTCGCGGGCGATACGCTGCGGAAGGTTCTTTGCGCTCACCCGCTGAGGCCGTTGGGCTATGACTTCGACGTTCCGCTTTTGCCCGGCGAGCATGTGACTGACGATACCGGCACCGGCTTCGTCCATACCGCGCCCGGCCATGGTACCGACGACTTCGAGGTCTGGATGGCGAACAAGGCCGGTCTGGATGCGCGCGGCATCGAAACCGCCATTCCCTATACGGTCGACGGCGACGGTTATTTCACCGACCAGGCGCCGGGCTTCGACGGTAAGCGGGTGTTGACCGACAAGGGCAAGAAGGGTGATGCCAACGAAGCGGTGATCAGTGCGTTGAAAGAGGCGGACGCGATCATCGCCCGGGCGCGCCTAAAGCACCAATACCCCCATTCGTGGCGCTCGAAAAAACCGGTGATTTTCAGAAACACGCCGCAATGGTTTATCGCCATGGACAAGGACTTGGGCGACGGCACCACGCTACGACAGCGGGCCTTAGGCGAGATCGAAAAAACCCGCTGGGTGCCGGCGCAGGGCCAAAACCGTATCGGCGGCATGATCGAAGACCGCCCCGATTGGGTGGTCTCGCGTCAGCGCGCCTGGGGTGTGCCGATCGCGGTCTTTGTTGAGAAAAAAACCGGCGAACCGTTGCGCGATCAGGCCGTGGTGGATCGCATCGCCCAGGCGTTCGAAAAAGAAGGCGCGGATATTTGGTTTTCAGCCGAGCCGTCGCGTTTCCTGGGCAATGATTACAACCCGGACGATTACGAGCAGGTCACGGATATCCTGGATGTGTGGTTCGACTCCGGATCGACCCATAGTTTTGTCTTAGAACAACGTCCCGAATTAACCTGGCCGGCGAATTTGTATCTCGAAGGCTCCGATCAGCATCGCGGTTGGTTTCATTCTTCGTTGTTGGAATCGTGTGGTACCCGTGGCCGAGCTCCTTATGATGCGGTGCTGACGCATGGCTTTGTCATGGCCGAAGACGGCCAAAAAATGTCGAAGTCCTTGGGCAACGTGACGGCACCCCAGGACGTGATCAAGCAAAGTGGTGCCGATATCCTGCGCCTCTGGGTCGTCGGGTCGGATTATTCCGAGGATCTGCGCATCGGTTCTGAAATCCTAAAACAACACGCAGACGTTTACCGCCGCCTGCGCAATACGATGAGATATTTGCTCGGGAACTTGAATAACTTTCAGGACTCCGAACGGCTCGATCCCGCCGAGATGCCGGAATTGGAGCGCTGGGTGTTACACCGCCTCACCGAGCTTGACAGCATGTTGAAAAAAACGTGCGAGGATTACAATTTCCACGCGTTCTTTTCCGAACTGCATAACTTCTGTGCCATCGATCTTTCCGCCTTTTACTTCGATATTCGAAAAGATTGTTTGTATTGCGACCCGGCCGCATCGATTAACCGCCGCGCCGCGCGTACGGTACTCGATATCCTGTTCGATACCCTGACCGCTTGGCTTGCACCGTTTATTTGCTTTACCGCTGAGGAGGCTTGGCAGGCCCGGCATGGTGAAGATGCGCCGAGTGTGCACGCCCGTACATTTCCCGATGTGCCGGGAACATGGACAAACAGCACGCTCGCGGCGAAATGGAAAAAAATCATGGCTGTGCGCCGTGTTGTGACCAAAGCCTTGGAAACCGAACGAGCAGCGAAAAATATCGGTTCAAGCCTCGAAGCGCATCCGAGCATTTATATCAGTGCCGAATATGAAAAAATCCTTGAGGGGATTGACTTCGCTGATGTGTGCATTACTTCAAGTATCACTGCCATTACCGGCGATGTGCCGGCGGACGCCGTAACCTTGGAAGATGTTCCAGGTGTCGGGGTTGTTTTTGCGAAAGCCGCCGGTGAAAAATGCGAACGGTGCTGGAAGGTGCTTGGAGAAGTCGGTCAGGATGCCGAACATAAAACCGTTTGTTTGCGTTGCGCCGATGCCGTTCGCCAAGCGCCGGCTTAGATAATAGGAAGCCGATGAACGGTTCATCTACAACGATAAAAATATCACTGCCTCACCGCACGTTTTATTGGGGGTTGGGGCTGGCTTCGTTAGTGTTGATTCTGGATCAACTCAGCAAATGGTGGATTGTCAGCGTTGTCATGCAGCCACCGAAAATTATTCCCCTGACGTCCTTTTTCAATCTGGTCTTAGGCTGGAATCGGGGTATTAGTTTCGGATTGTTTCACGGTGATTCCGCATTCAATGCCTGGGGGCTGCCCGCCATCGCACTCGTCATCACGGCGTTTTTACTGGTTTGGCTATGGCGCTCTTCCGGTATGATGATATCGATTGCCATCGGCTCAATTATCGGCGGGGCACTCGGTAATGTCGTCGACCGGTTAAGATTCGGCGCGGTTGCAGATTTCCTTGATTTTCATGTTTTTGGTTATCATTGGCCGGCCTTTAACCTCGCGGATATGGGCATAACCCTAGGTGCTGTGCTATTAATTTATGACTCCTTGTTTGGCGGGGAAGAAATAAATAATAATAAAGGGTAATGGCCCCCAGAACCGAATGAGAAGAGCAGCGATATGAAAAGTAAAATTTCGATCATTGCCGTCTTGGCGTTAGCCCCTGTTTTATTAACAGGCTGCGATAGCGTGAGTACGTTGATGGGTGGAAAGTCATCGCCGGATGAGTTTTCGGTTTATTCGCGTGCGCCGTTAAGCATTCCGCCTGAATTTAAATTACGGCCGCCGTCTCCGGGCGCGGCACGCCCTCAAGAAGTTGAGCCACGTGAGCAGGCTGAGAAAATCATTTGGGGAAAAGACCAGCAAGCATCTGCAGGTAATTTTCTTTCGCGTTCCGGCAATCAGCGGGGCGGATACGTACAACGCAGCACGCAGCCTCTGAGTCCCGGCGAAAAGGCGCTTGTCGTACAGAGTGGTGCCGATAAAGCGGATCCCGAAATCCGCGCGATCGTAAACAGGGAATCAGTCGTACCGATTGCAGGCAGCAAGACGATTGCCAATAAAGTGCTGTTTTGGCGTGATGCGAAAAAAGAAGTCAGCATCATCGATCCGGGCAAAGAAAATAAACGGATTCGTGATAAGCAGGCCGCCGGCAAGCCGATTACGAGCGAAGGCGTGCCGGTCATCGATCAGGAAATCGACCGCGGTTTCTTGGATAAGCTGCTGTTCAATTAATCCCGGCGTTTAATTTCAGTCCGGCGTCAAATTAATTATTTGTCATAAATTCAGCTTCAAAAATCGTTTACACCGGCCTTGGCGGGCTGTTTAACGAGATACGCGTGCCTAGATGTTCCTGTATAGTAAAAGAGAGGCTAGGCAATGAACGGCATTGGTTTTCGGCAAATGACGCGTTTTCGAATTTCGTTTTTATTAGTTTTATTTTTGGCTGCTGGATTTTCGGCGACAAGTTTTGCCGGCGTTTTTAATCCGCAAACATTCACGTTGAAAAACGGCATGCAGGTCGTCGTGGTGCCGAACCACCGTGCGCCGGTGGTGTCGCATATGATTTGGTATAAAGTTGGTTCTGCCGATGAATGGCCGGGAAAATCAGGTGTCGCTCATTTTTTTGAGCACCTCATGTTCAAGGGAACAAAAAAATTCCCGGGTGCGACGTTTTCCCAACAAGTCGCCCGCAATGGCGGACGGGAAAATGCTTTTACGTCTTATGACTACACGGCTTATTTTCAAAGTATCGCCGTTGACCGGTTGCCGATGGTCATGGAAATGGAGGCGGACCGGATGCGTGGCCTTACCTTAAGCGATGCAGATATTGAACCGGAACGGCTTGTTGTGCTGGAAGAACGGCGTGAGCGGACGGATAACAACCCGGCCGCCTTGTTGAGTGAGCATGTCAATGCGGCGTTGTATTTAAACCATCCCTACCGCCGCCCGATTATCGGTTGGCCGCAGGAAATAAAAGCGTTGAGCCGAGACGATTTGCTCAAGTTTTACCGGCACTGGTATACGCCCAATAATGCTGTGTTGATTGTTGCCGGCGATATCACTGCCGAAAAATTACGGCCCTTAGCCGAAAAATATTATGGTGTGATTCCGCGCGGTCCGGATATTCAGCGTGCGCGTCCGCAGGAGCCGCATCACGTCGCGCCCCGGGAAGTGACGTTACGGGATAAGCGCGTCCGCCAGCCGTCCTGGAGCCGGGTATTTTTGGCGCCGAGTTATTCGGCCGGCGACAGCAAGCATGCTTATGCTTTACAGGTGCTCGCCGAAGTTTTGGGCGGCGGGGCAACGAGTCCGCTTTACCGCTCGGTCGTTGTCGACAAGAAGCTCGCCGTTGCCGCCGGGGCCGGTTATGACCCGGATAATCTCGGGCCGTCCGAATTTCGATTTTACGCTTCTCCGCGCTCCGGCATCACCATGGAAACGTTGGCAAAGGCCATGGAAGCCGAAATTAAACGGATCATCGAAAACGGCGTGACGACAGAAGCGGTGGAACGCGCGAAAAAGAGAATGCAGGATACCGCGATTTATGCCCGCGATTCGCTGCGCACGGGTGCCTATGTCATCGGCGGTGCCTTAACAACAGGCCGCACAATCGAAGACGTCGAATCATGGCCCGAACGGATTGCCGCCGTCACCCATGAGCAGGTCCAACAGGCTGCAAAAGCCGTCTTAAAACATCATCAGTCCGTTACGGCATTTTTGCTACCGTTGCGTAAGGCAAAACCGAAAATCAAACCGAAAGCCAAGCCATGAAACATTTAAAATGGAAAATGATTTGGCTTGTCCTGCCATTGGCATTGATCGCTTCGCTGTTTGCAAGTCAGGTGCAGGCCAAAAAAGTACAGCGGGTCATCAGCCCGCAGGGTATCGAGGCTTGGCTGGTTGAAGACCACTCCAATCCGATTTTGTCAGTACGGTTTGCATTTCGTGGCGGTGCCGCGCTCGACCCGGCGGGCAAGGAAGGGTTGGCTAATATGGTTTCCGGCTTGCTGGACGAAGGGGCGGGCGATCTCGATAGCCAAGCTTTTCAGCGAAAGTTGGAAGATCTTTCCGTCCGGTTGCGTTTCAGCGCGGGGCGGGATTCTTTTTCCGGCCGTCTCAAAACCCTGAGCAAGCGCCGCGATAAAGCGTTTGATTTGTTGCGCGTAGCGTTGACGTCGCCGCGATTTGACGATGAACCGGTTGAACGGATCCGCAGTCAAATTATCGCCGGTTTGAAACAAGAGCTGGAGGATCCCGATACGATTGCAAGCCGGGCTTTAATGCGCCGGTTATTTCCAAGCCATCCGTATGGGCGGGTCGTTCGTGGTTCGATCAAAAGTGTTCAATCCTTGACCCAAAATGATTTACGGGCCTTTGTGAAACAGCGGTTGGCTCGCTCAAACCTGATCATCGGTGTCGTTGGTGACATCCGTGCCGATGAACTCGGCAAATTAATTGATAAGGCCTTTGCCGGCCTTCCCAAGGCAGCATCAACTGCCGCCGTCAAAGATGTTGTTCCCTTCACAGATGGCAAGGTGACGGTTATCAAAAAACAATTTCCGCAAAGCTCTATCGCTTTTGCACAACGCGGCTTAATGAGAAACGACCCCGATTTTTATACATTATACGTGTTGAATTATATTTTAGGCCGTGGCGGGTTTACCTCGCGCCTGTATCTCGAAGTGCGCGAGAAACGCGGTCTTGCGTATAGCGTCTCGACCGGATTATATCCGTTGGATCATACGGCGTTGATTTGGGGGTCTTCGGGCACGGCGAATAAAAGGGCGGCGGAAACATTAAAAGTCGTTCGTGCCGAGTGGGCCCGGCTGGCGCAAAAAGGGGTTACGCCGAAAGAGCTTCAAGATGCAAAAACCTATCTGACGGGTTCGTTCCCGTTGCGCTTCACGTCGTCCGGGCGAATCGCATCCATTCTGCTCAGCATGCAATTCAATAATCTCGGCCTTGATTATCTGGACAAGCGGAACGGATTGATCGAGAAGGTTACGCTTAAAGAAGTTAACGCGCTGGCGCGCCGGCTGCTGGATCCCAAGAAATTAAGCATTGTCGTCGTCGGTGATCCCAAGGGCGTCAAAAACGGGCTTTAGCATTTTAAATTGCCTGTCTCGCAGACTGGCTGCACTGTTCCGAGTCTGATAGTCTCTCCCGAACGCAAAAACGCATAAAGAGACGATTGGTGGCATTCGTGCAAAACTCGCCCATCTGGCAAGCCCTTCAAGAACACGCCGATACAATCAGCAAAATTCACCTGCGCGACATGTTTCAGGCCGACGCCAACCGTTTTGAACGGTTTCATCATGTTTTTGGCGATATGGTTGTCGATTTTTCCAAGAACCGCATGACGGATGAAACGTTGGCATTATTGACCGATCTGGCGCGTGATACGGGTCTGGAAGACATGCGCGTGGCGATGTTCGCCGGTGAGAAAATCAATACCACAGAAAACCGTGCGGTACTGCATGTGGCCTTGCGCAATCGCGCGAATAAATCCATCACGGTCGATGGCGAAGATGTCATGCCGGCGGTTAATGCGGTACTGGCAAAAATGAGAACGTATGCCGAAGCGGTCCGGTCCGGACGTCAAACCGGATTGAAGGGAGACCGCTTTACCGATGTGGTGAACATCGGCATTGGCGGGTCCGACCTCGGCCCCGTTATGGTGTGCGAAGCGTTAACGCCGTACCGGCGTGACGACTTAAACGTTCATTTCGTTTCCAATGTGGACGCGAGCCAGATTACCGAAACGCTGAAAGACCTTAATCCGGCGGCAACACTTTTTATCGTTGCCTCAAAAACATTTACGACCCAGGAAACTTTAACAAACGCGCAAACGGCTCGGGCCTGGCTCATCGAATCGCTTGGTGAAGGCGCGGTCGGCAAACATTTTGCCGCTATTTCGACCAATGCCGAAGCCGTAAGCGCTTTCGGCATCGATAC
>CALINB010000315.1 GCA_938045325.1 uncultured Rhodospirillales bacterium
CACGTTTTCCGTCAGCGAAAATGCCTGGCGCCGGGGCGGTGCAAAAAGCGGTAGTTCAACGATGTTTCTCGAGCCCGGATCACGAGTGCGAGTTGAAGACCTGATCCGCGGGATTATCGTCCAATCGGGCAACGATGCGTGCATCGTGCTAGCCG
Organism: uncultured Rhodospirillales bacterium; assembly: GCA_938045325.1. Lineage (GTDB taxonomy): Bacteria > Pseudomonadota > Alphaproteobacteria > Rhodospirillales > CALINB01 > CALINB01. Next base: position 156 of record CALINB010000315.1, read on the forward strand.
AAGGCTTGGCCAGCAGTGAAACATCGTTTGCCGCCGAGATGACGCAAAAAGCCAAAGAACTCGGCATGAAAAATACGATTTACAAAAACTCGACCGGCTGGCCGGCGCCGGAACAAATCACGACGGCCGCCGATTTAGCCATTCTCGCCGAGCGGACGATCAGGGATTTTCCGCAGTTCTATCACTACTACGCCGAAAAAAGTTTTACGTATAATGGCATCCGCCAGACGAATCGCAATCCGCTGCTCTATAAAACCAGGGGCGCCGATGGCTTAAAAACCGGGCACACGGTGACGGCCGGGTACGGGTTGGCGGCCAGTGCCAAGCGGGGGGAACGGCGATTGATTTCCGTCGTTAGTGGCCTGCCCAGCAAACGAGCGCGTTCGCGTGAATCAGAGCGGCTTATTGAGTGGGGCTTTCGGGAATTCGGTAATTATGCACTGTTCAACAAAGGCGACACAGTGATGGAAGCCGATGTGTGGCTGGGTGAGGCGGCTAAAGTGCCGCTTGTCATCGACGAAAGCCTGACCCTAACGATACCGAAAAAATCGCGGCGCGGCATGAAAGTTTCGGTTTCCTACATGGGACCGGTTACAAGCCCGATCAAGAAAGGCGATCCGTTGGCAAAATTGATGATCGCTATTCCGAACGAAAAACCGATTGAAAAGACACTCGTTGCCGGAAACAGCGTCGAAAAACTAGGTCTGTTCGGGCGATTGAGCACGGCGCTGCATCACATTTTGTGGGGCGAGGCGAATTAATCCGTGGCCGCAAACATGATTGAAAACCGGGAGTTCTGTCCCGATGGCTAAAGGCAAGTTCATTACGTTTGAAGGCGGCGAGGGATCCGGTAAATCCACTCAAATCAAACTATTGGTTCAATCGTTAAAAGAAGCTGGGATTGATGTTTTGCAAACACGCGAACCGGGCGGTTCGCCGGGTGCAGAAATCATTCGGCACTTACTTGTCGAGGGTGATCCCGATCAATGGGACGGGCTAACGGAAGCGCTTTTAAATTATTCGGCCCGGCACGAACATTTACGCGAAACCGTCCAACCAGCCCTTGAAGCCGGTAAATGGGTAGTCAGCGACCGGTTTGCCGACTCAACGTTCGCTTATCAGGGGTATGGCCACGGCCTTGATCTTGAAACGATCCGTCGGCTTCATGAACTCGTGGTCGGTGATTTTAAACCCGATCTGACATTGATCCTCGACGTTCCCGTTGATATCGGGCTGTCCAGGGCGGCTTCGCGCAATGATCAGGAAGACCGTTACGAACGAATGGACATTGAATTTCATGAACGGGTCCGCCAGGGATTTCTTGAGATCGCGAAGAAAGATCCGGGCCGGTGTATTGTGATTGATGCTTCCGGTGATCAAGATCAAATCAATTCAGAAATCAATGCCATGATTTTAGTCCAATTGGATGTGAATGTGACATGACGGCTGATATCGTTGAAACCGAAGATGGTGTTCCGGAACCGCGGGCCAACCCTGATTTAGCCGGCCACGAAGTCAGCGAACAATTTCTATTGAATGGTTTTCAATCCGGCCGCCTGGCGCACGCCTGGCTGTTTTGCGGCCCGCCCGGTATCGGCAAAGCGACGCTGGCATACCGGTTTGCTCGCTACGTTCTATCGGCCGGCGGCTTGACGCAGCATGTCGATCCAAACCAGGACAGCCTGTTTGGTGAAGAGCCCGTACCTGAAAATCATGCGGATGGCCTTGCCTTGCAGGAGGGACATCCTGTTTTTCAGCGGGTCAAAAGCGGCGGTCATGCCGATTTGATGAGTGTCGAACGGCAAAAGGATGAGAAAACCGGCAAGCAAAAATCCGAAATTGTCGTTGATGATGTGCGTCCCATCGGCCCGTTTCTGAATTTAACCGCCGCGGAAGGAGGGTGGCGTGTGGTCGTCATCGATGCGGCGGACGACATGAATCGGAGTGCTGCCAACGCGTTGCTGAAAGTTCTCGAGGAACCGCCGGCGAAAGCTTTGTTGCTTCTGGTCAGTCATAATCCGGGACGGTTGTTGCCGACAATCCGCTCACGCTGCCAGCTATTGGTGATGAAGCCACTTGAAGAATCAGCGCTGCAAGGTTTGCTATTACGCTACCGCCCTGATTTATCCCCCGACGATGCCGGCGCCTTGGCGCGCTTGGCCGAAGGCAGTATCGGCCGGGCACTATCCTTGGCGGAAGAGGGTGGCGTCGGATTGTATCGGGAATTTATGGATCTCATTGCCGACTTGCCCACGCTGGACATTAAAAGCCTACATGCATTCGGCGATAAATTGGCCCGGCCCGGACAAGAAGAGGCTTTTCGGACGTTCATGGCGCTATCGCAGGGCTGGCTGAACCGGCTGATGATTAATCTATCGCTGCCGGAAACCAAAAATGCCACTTTCAGTGATGCCGAACAGGTGTTAATGGATCGACTGAAACATCAGGACAGCAGGCCGGATCGTCTTGGCGCCTGGCTCGATGCACAGGATCATATCAATCACATTTTTTCCCGGGCGGAATCGGCCTATCTTGATAAAAAACAAGTGACCCTTAGTCTGTTTCATGCGCTTGAAAAAGCCGCGATGGCTGCCTAGCTGGGATCATTCGATTAGGAATTAACGTCAATGGCCGGGAACGGAAGCTACTACATTACGACGCCGATTTATTACGTGAATGATTCACCGCATATCGGTCATGCCTATACGACGCTCGCGTGCGATGTGTTGGCGCGGTTTAAACGTCTCGACGGGTTTGATGTTAAATTTTTGACCGGCACCGACGAGCACGGACAGAAAGTCGCAACATCTGCGCGGGACGCCGGGATAGATCCACAGACGTTTACGGATAATGTTTCGCAAAACTTCCGCGATCTGCTTGGGGTGATGAATTTCCAGCACGACGATTTCATTCGCACGACGGAGCCGCGCCATATTAATGCCTGTCAGGCGCTTTGGCGTGCCATCGCGGCCAATCAATCACCGAAAGGCCAGGACAACATCTATCTCGATTCCTACGGTGGCTGGTATGCGGTGCGCGATGAAGCGTTTTATGCCGAAGGCGAGCTCACCGACGGTCCGGACGGTAAAAAGATCGCGCCTTCCGGGGCCGAAGCCGAATGGGTTGAAGAACCCAGTTACTTTTTCCGGCTGTCCGATTGGCAAGATGCGCTGCTCGAATTTTATGAGAAAAATCCGGATTTCATCGCGCCCGTTTCCCGCCACAACGAGGTGAAAAGCTTTGTTGAAGGGGGCTTGCACGATTTATCCATCTCGCGGACCAGCTTCGACTGGGGCGTGCAGGTACCGGATGATCCCGATCATGTCATGTACGTGTGGCTCGATGCCTTGACCAACTACATCACCGCTTTGGGATATCCGGATCAAAAGGGCGAGTACGCGGCCTATTGGCCCGCCGATTTGCACATGGTCGGCAAGGATATCGTGCGGTTTCACGCCGTTTATTGGCCGGCATTTCTGTTAGCCGCCGGGCTTGAACCGCCGAAACGGGTCTATGCCCATGGCTGGTGGACCAATGAAGGACAGAAGATTTCTAAATCCCTCGGCAATGTGATCGATCCGGTGGAACTGGTGGAACGCTATGGCATCGATCAAGTCCGTTACTTCCTGCTGCGCGAAGTGCCGTTCGGCAATGACGGCGATTTCTCCCATCAGGCCATGGTCAATCGCATGAACGGTGAGTTGGCCAACGACTTTGGCAACCTGGCCCAGCGTGTGTTGTCGATGATCAACAAGAATTGTGAGGCAAAAGTCCCGCAACCGGGTGATTTGACTGGCGATGATCAGGACTTGCTCAATCAGGCGCATGCTTTACATGGCTCCGCTGCCGGTTGTCTGGACCGTCAAGCCTTTCACGAAGCACTGGAATCAATTTGGGTCGTGGTTCGAGCTGCCAATGGATATGTTGACGCGCAAGCGCCATGGGCCCTGCGTAAAGAAGACCCGGATCGCATGAAGACTGTGCTTTATGTGCTGGTCGAGACAATCCGGCACTTGGCAATATTGGCACAACCGTTCATGCCCAATTCGTGTGCCGCGATGTTGGATCAACTGGAAATTGGTGAATCGGAACGGAACTTTGCCAACCTCGGCCTGGAACAAGCCTTGAAACCCGGTACGGAACTTCCAAAACCTCAAGGGGTTTTCCCGCGCTTTACCGATGAGGAGAAAGCGGGAGAGGGCGCTTAATGTTGGTTGATAGTCCCCTCGTCGATAGTCATTGCCATCTCGATTATCCGGAGTTTGCCGATCAGTTGGACGATGTCGTTGCGCGCGCGGGAGAGGCGGGCATCGGCTACATGCTCACCATCGGCACAAAGCTGAGTCAGTTTGATCAGGTCCGCGCTGTCGCCGAACGGTTCGATAATATTTGGTGTTCCGTCGGTATTCATCCCCATGAAGCGGCAAAGGAACCGGAAACTGATGCCGTGCAACTGCAAGCGTTGGCCGCACACCGGAAGGTTGTCGGGCTCGGAGAAACCGGCCTCGATTATTACTATGAAAAAAGCCCGCGTGAGGAGCAGCAGCGGAATTTTCGCGCCCACATTCAAGCAGCTCGCCAAACTGGCTTGCCTGTCATCGTGCATGCACGAAACGCCGATGCCGATATCGGCGACATTCTCGAGGAAGAATATGCAAAAGGGGCATTTACCGGCCTTCTCCATTGCTTTTCCTCAAGTGAAATCTTAGCCAAGCGCGCACTCGACCTCGGCATGTACATCTCGTTTTCCGGTATCGTGACGTTCAAAAACGCCGAAGAAGTCCGCCGGGTCGCCAGAGATGTGCCGATGAACCAAATTTTGGTTGAAACCGACTCGCCTTATCTTGCACCGGTGCCGAACCGGGGAAAAACAAACGAACCGGCTTATACAGCCTATACCGCATCGAAAGTCGCCGAAATTAAAGATATCTGCATCGGCG
>CALINB010000316.1 GCA_938045325.1 uncultured Rhodospirillales bacterium
AGAACCGATAATCGCGCCCCGTGACGCCATAAAATACAAACCGGCATGATGTGCAATCGCTTGCGGGTGTGCTGCCGTTTCCGGCAACCCCAGCGCCTTTGCTTTTGCCAGCGGCAAGTCATAAGTCGCACACGCGGGCTCAAGAACGACAATATCACTTACCCCCGGCAGCAACCCGTGGTTACGCGCGGACAGTGCCGTCAGAACAAAGTCCATCACGCAAATATCGGTACATATGCCTGTAACGATGATGGTTTTGAGATTGTTTTCCAAAACCCAGGCGACAAACCGGTTTTTATTAGAAACGACATCAATTGCACCGACAAATCCGTTGATACAGTCTTTGCGTAGCAATGTCGCTTGCGGGCAGTCTTCGAGCCATTTGAGCGGTGGCACCAAATCTTCCTGTCCCGTACCGGTCTCGCAATGCGGCGGATACGGCGGTTCGGGTTTCCCCGGCTCGTGAGTATCGAGAAAGACCGCGATGGCACGATGTTGATCGGCAAAACGTTGCGCCAGCCGATCTGTCTCGTGAATCATCCGTTCTACTTGCTCATTCGGCTCGGCCGGTGCAAGTGGACCGGCGCCGACAGTTGCAAACCCGTTTACTTCATCAACGATTACGAGGCCAGCGTTGATATCGGATATATCATAATGTTCCGTAACGACCGGCAGCTCGCTTATCACCGTTTCATTTGTTGATTGAGGAGAACGCGAATTCGGCATGATCGCCAATTTTTCTGCCTAATTAGCCGTTTACGTAAAATTCGGCGGTTCAAGCCCACAGGCACTGACTTCTTCAGCAAAGGCTGCTTTAACACGCTTTAAGCCTTCTTCACTGGCCGATTCACATCGGGCGCTTAACACAGGCTCCGTATTTGAAGCGCGCAGCAGCCACCACCCATCGTCGGATTGCACCCGGACACCGTCAATATCGTGAACCTTTATACCGCTTTTTGATTGGAGGCGTTGTTTGACTTCTTCAATAACCACAAACTTTCGATCTTCCGGGCACGGAAAACGGGCTTCCGGTGTTGTAATCATTTTCGGCATCGCATCAAAAATTTCATCGAGAGATTTTCCTGAACGAGAAACAATACCGAGCAGCCGCACAGCAGCATAGATTGCATCGTCATAGCCGTAATACTTATGGCCAAAAAAGATATGCGCACTCATTTCACCAGCCAAGGGCGCATTGATTTCTTTCATTTTGCTTTTGATGTTGGAATGACCGGTTTGCCACATCATGGCCGTGCCACCCATGCGTTCGACTTCGTCAAAAAACACCTGGCTCGCCTTAACATCGGCGATAATCGTGGATCCGGGCTGATCAGCGAGAACTTCACCAGCAAGAATGATCAGTATTTGATCACCCCAAAGAACGCGGCCTTGCGAGTCAACCAAGCCAAGCCGGTCACCATCGCCATCAAAAGCAAAACCAAGGTTACAGCGTTGCCCGGTCACGACTTGCTTTAATTGTTCCAGGTTTTTCTCAACGGTCGGATCGGGATGATGATTGGGAAACGTGCCGTCAATTTCGATATTGATGAGAACGTGTTCGCCGGGCAACTTTGCCGTTAAAGCCCGCACGGCATCGCCACTTACTCCATTGCCCGTATCCCAGGCCACCGTCAGCGGTTTATCGCCGGTATAGTCACGAAAAACACGTTCGACATAATCATTTATAATCGGATGATCGACCGTTTCACCGGCACCGGTTTCAAAATCACCGGCGGCGACTAATGTTCCGAGTTTTTGGATATCCGGTCCCCAAAACGGCTGACCGCGGATCACCATTTTTGCGCCGTTATAATTTTCCGGATTGTGCGAGCCCGTGATCATCAGACCCGCATCCGTTGGCAAGTCAAACGTTGCAAAATACAGCATCGGCGTCGGACCCTGGCCGACCCGGAACACCTTCAAGCCACATTCAACAAATCCACGGACGGCAGCCTCTTCAAGCCCCGGTGAGCTTAACCGGCCGTCGTAGCCGACTGCCATTGTTTTACAACCATCACGCACGGCAATAGTGCCAAATCCGCGGGCAACAGCATAAATAACATCTGCATTAAAGGTATCGGGAACCGTACCGCGAATATCGTATTCACGTAGAATTGTCGGATCGAGTGAAATACCTGCCATTATGGGTTACCGGCCGATGCTGGTATATTGAAAACCGGCGGCAGCCATTTCTTCCGGTTTATAAATATTACGAAGATCAACCAGAACCGGTTTTTCCAGCAATGATTGAACGCGATCTAAATCAAGCGCCCTGAATTCATTCCATTCCGTTACGATTGCCAGCGCATCGGCCCCTTCCATGGTGTCATAAGCATTCTCGCACCACTCAATGTTTTCAAGCAATGCTTTGGCTTCGTCCATAGCTTCCGGATCATATGCTCGAATGGACGCACCCGCTTTTTGCAATTCGGGAATAATATCGAGGCTTGGTGAATCGCGCATATCATCGGTGTTCGGCTTGAACGCCAAACCGAGGATAGCAATGGTTTTACCGTCAACACTCCCGCCGCATGCAGAAATAATTTTTCCAGCCATATTGCGTTTTCGTTGATTGTTGTATTCGGCAACGGTTTCAACCAAACGCAACGGCGACCCGGCATCTTGCGCCGTACGGACGAGAGCCAGCGTATCTTTGGGAAAACATGAGCCGCCATAGCCCGGACCCGCATGCAGAAACTTGCTGCCAATCCGGCCATCAAGGCCAATTCCCTTGGCGACATCCTGAACATTCGTACCAACATGTTCGCATAAATCTGCAATCTCATTAATAAAAGAAATCTTCGTCGCAAGAAACGCATTCGCAGCGTATTTGATAAGTTCCGCCGTTTTCCGGGTTGTGAACAGGATCGGCGTTTCGATTAAATAAAGAGGCCGGTACAATTCGCGCATCACGTCTTGAGCGCGTTCACTGCTGGTACCGATAACCACTCTATCGGGACGCATAAAATCGTTAATTGCCGAGCCTTCGCGCAAAAATTCAGGATTGGAAACCACATTGAAATCAGCATCAGGACGGGCTTTGCGGATAATATCTTCGACTTCATTCCCGGTGCCGACGGGAACCGTCGATTTCGTAATAACAACCGTATACCCATCCATCGCCAGTGCAATTTCTTCGGCGGCTGCATAGACATAGCTTAAATCGGCATGGCCGTCTCCGCGCCGGCTAGGCGTACCAACGGCAATAAACACCGCATCGGCATCTTTAACCGTTTCAGCAATATCGGTCGAAAACGACAATCGACCGGCCTTAACATTCTTATCCAGTAAATCATCAAGGCCCGGTTCGTAAATCGGAACTTCGCCTTTGTTCAATCTGTCAATTTTGCTTTGATCCTTATCGACACAAACAACATCGACACCAAATTCAGAGAAACAGACACCGGAAACGAGACCGACATACCCTGTGCCAATCATGGCTACACGCATGAACTTATCCTTCTTACGTAAACGTTATATTCTTTGACTATCACAGAAACCTTGACGAAGTTATGACGTTGAATGTGCCTTGGCAAAGGCGACATTGGCTTCAACAAAACCAATTTGATTACCACAGTCAAACCGCGTTCCTTCAAATCGAAAACCATGGAAGTCGATATGACCAATTGTTTGTGCCATGGCGTCCGTCAGTTGAATTTCATTGCCGGCGCCGCGTTCTTTTTTATCTAAATAAGTGAAAACTTCCGGCTGAAGCACATAGCGGCCAATAATTGAAAGTGTCGACGGCGCATCCGCCGGATCGGGCTTTTCAACCAATCCTTTGGCTTTGGCAAGGGCACCATCTTCGCTGACAACATCGAGGATGCCATATCTGTTTGTTTGTTCCCGGGGAACATTCTCGACAGCAGCAAGATTTCCGCCAACGTTTTGGTAAATTTCAATCATTTGTTTCAAGCAACCGGGGCCGCTTTGGTTGAGGATTAGATCGTCCGGTAAAATGACGGCAACGGCTTCGTTATCAAGATCCAGTTCATTTCGCCCACACCAAATGGCATGCCCGAGGCCAAGCGGCTGATCCTGAATGATATAAGCCGCCCGTCCCGTTTTGAGAACGGCACCCTGAACCAAGGCCAATAGATCATGTTTGCCCTGTTCCTCAAGCATGGATTCGAGTTCCGGCGAGGGCGCAAAATGATCTTTGATGGCCTCCTTGCCTTCACTCACAATAAAAATAAATGTATCGATTCCCGCATCCAAAGCTTCTTCAACGGCATATTGAATTAACGGCTTATTCAAGACCGGCAGCATTTCCTTCGGGATGGCTTTCGTTGCCGGTAAAAAACGCGTTCCTAAGCCCGCGACCGGGAAAATAGCTTTTCGAACGGGTTTCACCATGCCTGTACTCCGGCGGTCCAAAAGATAATGACGAGGAAATCGGTCAAAAGGCCGGGCCTTTGTGCCATAGCTGGAACACGCCCGCAACCCGCAGAAACCGACTTATTTGAGCGTGAATTTTAACCTAGGAACGGCCCAATAGAACATCTTTGGCTTGATTGATTTGGGCTGCCAGATAGGAAGAGCCGCCCTTATCCGGATGCAGATTCGCGATCAACCGCTTATGGGCCTCTCGAATTTCCTCGTCACTGGCGCCCGGCTGCAGGCCCAAAATTTGATACGCCTGATCAGGGGTCAAATTCGCATCACTGCCACCGGCATTTCCTGCGCCGGCATACTGTCCCGCCTGCTCCCGCCAATCCGGATGGACGCGGTCCAAATACACGGTCAATACTTGGGCCGATTCCTCATCCTGCTCGGCGAATTGACCCAGCAAGGTCATTAATTCAGGCATAGAAAGATCATCCAGATTCCGCCCGGCAAACGGTCCGGCAATGACTTCCCCCGACATATGCCCAGAATCATGATCAAGCCGCATCCGCAGAAATTGCGTATCCACATCCGATGTTTGCCCTGATCCACCACCCGAATAGGTGTGCCGCATCCTGGAAAAATTTTTAGCCGCGCGCGTGAGGGCACGGGCGCGCATTAACCAGGGCAACAATACGGGCAGGCTCATCAATGCCCAGCCCAACCGTCCCGTCACGGCCATAAATCCAATCGTCAGCACCAATATGGAAAATAAAACCCATTTGAGAATTTTCAGGATTTGCTTCGGTTCGGCATTCATGAACCAACGCCCTGCCAGCAGCAACCCGGCTAAGAGTCCGACTCCTAAAACCCAATAAGCCAACACGGTTTAGCTCCCTTTATTGACTTGATGAGCGAGTTGCAGCGCGGCACCACCGCGGCGTTTGGCAAGATCCTCAAGGGCCAGCCGGCCGCCGGCCGCAAAAACGGCAACGGCGCTCAGCAATTCTTTCAAAACTTGCGGGCTGCTTGAATCGAACTGGCAATATGCGCCGTTTGTCAGCTTAGCGATTTGCTTAAAACCAAATTCGGCAATCGGATCATCCCCTTCATGAAACATGAATGCAGGCACACCCAATAAGCCGAGCTCGCCGGCAACTTTACCGAGTTTGTCAATATCCTCTTCCATGGAGTCTCCAACATAAATCAGCGCATTCACACGCTGCTTTTTACTTTCGTTGGTTGCGTGCTTTAAAACTTTACCTATCTGTGTTTCGCCGGCCGAGCAAAACACCGATGTCATCCGACGCAAAAGTTCAGTCGCTTCGCTGAGCCAGGGGCTGACTTTAAACTCGCCAAAACCGCGGAAAAAAGCGAGCTGGATTTCCAGCCCCCCGAGACTGGACGTTTCGACAAACATTTCGCCTTGGATTTGAGCCGCTTGATCCCATGCCGGCTGGCGGCTCGCCGTCGCATCAAGGGCAAATATCAAACGGCCCCGGCCCCCGGGCCTGGTCGTCACCGGGGTTGCCGCCACCTTTTTGAGAAACGCCTCGACATCTTTCGAGGCCTTTTTCTCCGGAAGTTTTTTGTCGTGACCAGCCATAAAAATCTCTCAAATCAACACTATAGAGATAGTAACAAATTTATCGATTGGCCACCTCGAATACGCAGCCGGACATAGTCACAGACCCGCCGATTGCGGCCACAATCATGACAGATATCAGGAAAATGGTGTTTTATTTGGTATAAATCTTGCCGTTCGGGCGGAAGGCGTGAAAAACAAACGCAAACGTCACATCATAAACCTCATCGACCAACGTGCCGTTTTTCTTCCGTTGAACGATCACGTTACCGACATCGCGACCTTTTGCGATTTTGCGGGTATCCAGGGCTGAATTTTGCCCCTTCGCCCATTTGATGACGAGATCACCCTTCTCGATCCGGCCTTTTTTCCGCAATAAAGGCAGGCTCCAGGCTTCTTGATTAACCGCGATAACACGAACCATCGGTTTGATACCTTTGGGCATCGGTCCGCCATACAGAAATGGACTCACATTCGTGTCATAGCCGACATAAGGATTTGAGCCATAAGGCCGGATAAATCCATGACGGGGCACCAGGACCAACCCATTGGGCGCACGTTTTTTAAAGCTGGCAAACGATTCAAGGCGAGACGGCAGCATTTTCAGCAATTTTCCGCTCATTTCACCGATGATGCCTTTGCCCAGAAATTGCTGCCACCAACTCTCCGTTTGCCGGTCGTACATCACCAAATCGGAATTGCGCAATTTACCCGTCGTCCCGAAATCCAGGATTTTGCCGTCCAAACGGCGGTCAAAAACAATGCTGGAATTACACAGCGGACAATACGTGACCGTAATGGGAATGCCGCCGAGCTTATCGTTAACGATTTCATGCCAGGTTAAAACCCGTAACGGATAAGCTTTGGCTTTACCGTTGATAACAACACCGACGACAGGCTCCGTAGGGGCAATGTTATCGATTTCGATTATCTTCTCGAAAACAGGGTCGTCGATAGACGGAATACCATCTTTGGGCGGTCCCCCGGACATAATTTCGTCGTATTTTACGATGTGTTTCGAAAAATCGGTTTTCGGCCATTCATTTTTCCAGCCATAGGGCAAATCGGCTGCACTGGTCGTGGTGATTCCCTGCCACGAAAAGACTACCAAAAAAAACAATACTTTTCTAAATTGCAATGTCATTTTCATAGGCGAAATCCCTTCAATTGGGATAAGCTTGATGTCTCGAGTCGCCTGCTGCAAATCATTCCGGATCAATTTTTAGTGATTTACCCAGCCTTGGATCACATCGAAAAACATGACTGAATCAATAGACTGCGCTGTTATCGGTGCCGGCGTCGTTGGGCTGGCTATTGCCAGAGCCCTTGCAACAACTGGCCACGACGTCATCGTTCTCGAGGCAACGGATGCGATCGGCACGGGAACCAGCTCGCGCAACAGTGAAGTGATCCATGCGGGAATTTATTATCCGAAAAACAGTTTAAAAGCCTTGATGTGTGTTCGCGGAAAACAACTTCTTTATGAATATTGTGAAAGCCGTGGCGTCGAGCACCGCCGTATCGGTAAACTTTTAGTCGCGACAACCGACGATCAAATCAGTGCCCTTGAAAAACTACGCGATAGCGCCGCCGCAAACGGTGTAACCGATTTAAAATGGATTGAAGGCGCAGCGTTAAAAAAATTAGAACCTGAACTTCGGGCCGTGGGTGCTTTTTTATCGCCCTCAACCGGTATTATCGACAGTCATGGCTTAATGCTGGCCTACCAAGGCGAAGCCGAAGATGCCGGCGCAATGATTGCCTTTAATAGTCCGGTGCGCAAAGGGCATATTGAGAAAGACGGCATTGTGCTTTCAATCGGCGGGGAAGAACCGATGACGTTATCGTGCCGAACGGTCATTAACAGTGCCGGTCTCTATGCGCAATTTATCGCTGCGTCGATCGAGGGCCTGGACCGTCAGCACATTCCGCCCTGCCATTTCGCAAAAGGAAACTATTTTACGCTTAGTGGGCGGGCCCCCTTTTCACGGCCCATTTACCCCATTCCTGAAGCTGCCGGTCTGGGCATTCACCTTACATTGGATTTGGGCGGACAGGCCAAATTCGGCCCCGATGTCGAATGGCTAGCCGATTTACCCTGGCTCGAAGACGACAGTCATATTACCGGCATCGATTACACCGTTGATCCGGCCCGGGGCGAGCGGTTTTATGCCGCTATTCGCACCTATTGGCCCGGATTACCCGATAATTCACTGCTGCCGGGCTATGCTGGGATTCGGCCTAAAATTCAGGCCCCGGATGAAGCCGCCAAGGATTATATGATACAAGGGCCAAACGAACATGGCATTAACGGATTGGTCAACCTTTTTGGCATTGAATCACCGGGCCTGACATCCTCATTGGCCATTGCCGAGGAGGTTCTTAAGAAACTGGCCTGACGATAAACATGAGAATGGGACGGCATGCGAAAATTTAACCAACCAACCTATCGTTTAGCGAAGACTGTTTTCAACATTGCATTCGGGTCCTTGATGATTTTGTGGCCTTTGCAAACGACTGCTGACCCCACCGCATCAACATCAAATTACCAAAACGGTGAATTTCAAATTGCCCAAGCGCCTGGCGGACAAACACCGCCCCGTGGTCGAGTTCGTATTCAGGGCAAAGAGACGGAAAAAAAACTGGACGCCCCTATTCCCATCTTAACGGTTACAGATCACCGCGAAGCCATGCGCCAATTCATTCAATCAATCAGCGCTTATGCCCGGCGGCAAAACCGGAACTTTATGGTGCTGACAAAAGACGGATTGGACCTGCTCGTCAAAAAAGATATCAACGATGACAAAATTTCATTACCGGCGCGCACCTATATGCGCTCCATCGATGGTGTCGTTATTGACGGCCTGTTTTACGGCCGCCAATTATTTGGCTTACCGACGGATAAAAAAGTGTTGGAAACCCGGCTTCCCTTAGTCGGCCAAGCCGTCAACAATGGGATCAAAACATTTGTTATTGATTACGTAAAATCACCGCAAGAAGCACAAGAATCAATTAAACTCAATAATGCCCGGAACCTAATACCCTTCCCGGCCAACACCCCCCGGCATTTACTGAATACAATCCCACCTTATCCGCGCCAACCAATACAGGAAAACCCGAAAAGTATTTTATCCATTAGAGACGTCAAAAATTTCTTGTATTTGCGCGAGACTAGTAAATTTGGCCGCCAGGATGAGTTCACGCTGAATATTCACGGCACGAATTATGATTTGGTTATTGTCGATGTATTTCACGGACGTTCGCCTTTATCGAAACGCGCTGTTGAAACATTAAAATTTAAAAAAATCGGCGCAAGAAGACTCGTCTTTGCACACATCGACATCGGTACGGCGGCAAGCTACCGCTATTATTGGAAAGCACGTTGGCGTGAAGGCTCGCCATTTTGGATTAAGGCCCCTGTGCCGGGCGAGCCGGATAGGTACTTTGTCCAATTTTGGCAGCCGGAATGGCGCCGCATTATCACCGGCAATGCAAAATCGTATGTTTTCGGCGCCATCCGCCAGGGATTTGACGGCATCGTTCTTGAAGGGATCAATGCCTACCGCTTTTTTGAAGGCACCAGCAGTGAGGCCGGATCTAAGTTAGGCTCCAGTGGCGGCCCCTTGTAGATAAACGTTCACAAGCGGTTAAGCTGCGAACGATGTCACTGACTCAATCACAAAGCCTTCTTTTTTGGGATAGCGCTGCTTGGCTAAAAGCCGCGCCTCTTCGGCGTCACGGGCAACAATTCCATGAACTTGAAGATCTGCCCAATAATCATCGAACAGATTGTGACTTTTGTTATTTTTAACGAGGGCACGGACTTCTTTGTTGTACAAAGAAACTTCGAATAAATGCCCCTTACTGAACGGCGGGTGTATCATGTTAATCCCCCAGACTGAGACAAATTACCGTTTGCCGACACTTTATGGTCGCCAGAACCTTTATTCTTTAACCGGTAAAGGTTAAAGAATGGTTTCATCTGGGTCATTTTGCGGGGACGATTTCTCCGGCCGGAACGCCCTTAGGCGAGCGATATTTGCTCAATCACATAGCCAAGGCTGCTGGGATACTTGGATTTTGCCTTCGATAATGCCTGATCTTCATCATCGGCAAAAATTTCGATGTAATGGATATTCTCCCAATCGTCATCAAGATGAGCAT
>CALINB010000317.1 GCA_938045325.1 uncultured Rhodospirillales bacterium
AAATTGCGACTTGTGTACGGACTGCGGTTACTCCAAGTGCGGCTGATGCCTGCGTAATCGGGTTTTTATCGTTCTTTTTCGTGTTTCACGAGCGCGTGCGACAATACGGTGCGAAGGTTCTCGCATGGGATACTCATTTCATCGAGATGCGCGACCATACTTTTCAGGTAATCGAGTCCGGTGCCGCTCCGGCCCTGTCCTTGCAAGACAAGCTCGACCTGGCGCTGAAGTGGCAATTTGCCCGTGTACAACGGGCTCGTTCTGCAAACGGCAAACGTGAGGGCCGATTGTTTGCGGCCGTTGTCCAGGTTGATCGTAATGCGCCGGGGCTCGTAAACCCCGCTTTTCATTTCCCGGCCTCTTAGATAGGCACGCACTTCTTCGGCATGTTCCGAGGCAACGTGATAGGCGAGACCAAGGCAGGCACCGCCACGATCGAGGCCGACAATCAGACTGGGTCGGTTCTTGGTGCCCCGGTGCCCCGTTGAAAGTGCGCAGAGCGCCCGGTGATAGCCGTATACAAGCGCACGTTCTGCGTTTTGGTGAGGAAAATCCGGCCGCCACATCAGCGAGCCGTAACCAAATACCCAAAAATTTTCACGGTCTATTTCGTCAATATACATGGCCGGCCACGCTAGTCTCTCGATCCTCGTTCCGCAACGAACTATAACAGAACCATGGATATTGAAAGTACGCCTGAGAAATCACAAGCCATCAAATGGTTGCTGGTCGCCATGGCGGTTTTAGCCGCGCTATATTCTGGGGGCTGGTTTTTCCTCAGCTATCATTTGCATGCCAATATTGAAGTTTGGATCGAGCAGCAAAAACAAAATGGCACGCAGATTCAATTTTCGGCGATGAACCGTAGCGGTTTCCCCCTGGCTGTGAATGTTCAACTTATTCAGCCGAATATCACGGCAAACCGAAAACAAGCGACATACATTTGGCGGGGTGAGCAGGCCGTCGTCACGATGGTGCCCTGGCAGCTTCGAAACATTCATGTCGATCTTAGCGGACCACAATTCGTTCTAATCAACAAAAACAGCGTATCTACAGTTTGGAAAGGGATGGCGAAAACGTTGTCTGCGGATATGCGGCTCATGTCTACAAAAAAGAAAGTTGTGGCGCTGAATATAGAAAATATCATCATGAATAGCGGCTCAACCCAATCGAATCAAAAGTCCCAAACCGTCAAACTTCACCGTGGTCAACTTGTCCTGACTCAAAGCCGTCCCCAAAAACCATCTGAAAAAACACCAACGCTTTCCCTTGCCGCTGATTTGAATGAATTCGAGGTCCCGAAATCTTTACCAATGCCGCTCGGACATCGGTTTTCGAAATTAACATTGAGAGCAAGTGTGTTAGGACCGCTGCCGAAACGGATTAACGCCCGTTCTTTGCTGGCCTGGCGGGATGCCGGCGGCACGATTGAAGTCGAACGTTTGAGGATGGAACACGGCCCGCTGCAACTCTATTCCAACGGTGCGGTGGCAGTTGATGAAAACCTGCAACCGGTTGGCGCGTTTACGGCAAAAATTTTTGGATTTTTCGACGTAGTCGACGCCTTAAGGAATCGCGGTTTGATCAAACCCAATATCGCCATGACGGCCCATCTGGTTCTCGGTGTGCTGGCAAAACGGGACAATCCGCAAAGTAAACCGCGCTTGGATGTATCGGTCTCAGTTCAAAACCGAAAGCTTTATGTCGGGCCATTGGCCATTGCAAAAATGCCGTATATTCGCTGGGGCGGGACCGAGTAAAATCGGGTCATGAAAAAAATTCGATTAAAATTTTTAATTCTGATGATCGCCGTTGTTGGATTGATTTTGATTCCATCGCTTGCCGGACGGGCATCGGAAGCACCTAAAAATACACTTTTCCTTAAAGGCCAGTTTCTCGTCGCAGCGAAAAAAATGCCGGACCCGCGTTTTGCTAAAACAGTCATTCTCATGGTGCACCATGACCGGACGGGCGCTCAGGGGTTTGTCATCAACAAAGTTATCGGCAAAGGGGCGCTCGCAAAATTTTTGCAGGGATTCGGTGTGAAATCGCAAGCGAAACCGGAGACGGTCGGTTTGTATTACGGCGGCCCCGTCGAATTTGATCGTGTGGCCGTTTTGCACAGTCCTGATTATCGCGATGCCAGTACAAAAAAGATCAGCAAAAACCTCGCCTGGTCTGATCGTAAAGATGTTTTAACCGCCATTGCCAACGGGAAGGGCCCTCAAAAACGCATGTTTATTTTTGGCTATTCGGGGTGGGCGCCCGGACAACTTGAGCACGAAATGGCGCAAGAGACATGGCTGACGGCACCGGCCGATGCAGATCTGATCTTCGATAAAGATCCAAAAACGCTATGGGACCGGATTTTGGCTAAGGCTGGCCTAAAGCTGTAGTTGTTGCTGTAACGTTACTTATCCTGCTTCGCATCGATAATTTTACGCCGCACGTCGCGTGTGCGTGTAAAAGTCTCCGACAACGTTTCGCCTTCGCCGTGACGAATGGCCCGGCGTAACGCCGTTAGGTCTTCACTGAAGCGACCGAGGATGTCGAGCACGGCTTCGCGATTATTGAGAAAGATATCCCGCCACATGATAGGATCGGACGCGGCAATGCGGGTGAAATCGCGAAATCCGCTGGCAGAGTATTTGACAACTTCTTGTTTCAGGTCATCGGCGAGATCAGTTGCGGTGCCGACAATGGTGTAAGCAATCAAATGCGGTAAATGAGAAGTAATCGCCAGCACATGATCATGGTGTTTGGCCTCCATGATCTCGATTTTCATACCAGCGGTTTGCCAAAGGGCTGCAATGTGTTCGACGGCATTGGCATTCGTGCCCGGTGTCGGTGTCAGGATGCACCAGCGGTCCTGAAACAATTCGGGAAAGCCGGCTTCGGGACCCGAGTGTTCTGTGCCGGCAATGGGGTGGCCCGGCACCAAATGAACACCATCGGGTATATGAGGCGAAAGGGTTTCAATCACCATTTCCTTCACAGAGCCGACGTCCGTGACGATGCAACCGGCTTCGAGATGCGGCGCAATGGTTTGAATGACCGTCTCATAAGCGCCGAGCGGCGTGCAAATGACGACAAGGTCCGAGCCCTTGACGGCTTCTGCTGGATCGAGTGTCGTTGAGTCCGCCAAGCCCAGTTTGGTTGCGGTATCTAGACTTTGCTGCGAACGGGCATTAATGGCGATGTGGTCGGCTAATTGATCCCGGCGCAAGACATGCGCGAAAGATGAGCCGATCAAGCCAATCCCGATGAGGGTCACACGCTTAAAGTGAACTGGTTTCGCGGTCATGATTGTTCCATAAATTGCGATAGAGCATCGGTTAAAGCCTCAATTTCGTCTTCAAGGCCAATGGAGATGCGTAGGGAATCGGGTAAACCATAAGCGGCCATCCGCCGGACGATAATGCCTTGCTTCCGTAAGAAGGCATCGGCGGCTTCTGCCTTATTTTCATGGCCGAAGCGAACCAATAAAAAATTTCCCATACTATCGGGGACATCGAGGCCCATCCCGCGCAAGCGCTGGGTCAGGCTGGCGCGCCATTTGGTATTGTGTTCGCGGGCCTGGCCGACAAAAACGAAATCATCCAAAGCGGCAAGACCAGCGGCTTGGGTTGGTGCGCTAACATTAAACGGCATACGTACGCGGTTAAGCACGTCGATTACGGATGGCGGGCCGTACGCCCAACCGAGTCGGGCGCCGCCCATGCCAAATATTTTTGAAAAGCTCCGGGTCACGATGACGTTTTCGGCTTCTGTCACCATATCGAATCCCGGCGTGTAGTCCGTCGCTGTTACGTACTCGGCGTACGCCGCATCGATGACGAATAGAATGTCGTCGCGCAGTTCCGCGCGTAAGGCTTTCAGCTCATCGGCGTTTAAGTACGAGCCCGTCGGATTGTTAGGATTGGCGAGAAATAAAATGCGTGTGTTGTCGCTAACCGCGCTTAGCAAGGCATCGACGTCTGCTTTTAAATTCGTTTCCGGAGCTTTCACAGGCGTTGCGCCGCACGCTTGCGCCGCAATCGGAAAGATCAGAAACCCGTGTTCGTTATAGAGAACTTCATCGCCGGGACCCGTGTAGGCGCGGCATAGCAAGCCGAAAATTTCGTCCGAGCCGGCGCCGCAAACAATGTTCGCCGGATCGAGAGCGTGGATACCGGCAAGGGCTTCACGTAAAGCGGTGCAGCCGCCGTCGGGGTAGCGGTGAATATCCTTGGCGGATTCTTCCAAGGCGGCTTTCGCTTTCGGGCTCGGGCCAAACGGACTTTCGTTCGAAGCGAGCTTGATCACCCGTTTTTTGCCGGGCAATGCGGAATCGCCGCCTTTATAAGGCGCGATGTTGCTGATACCGGGACGCGGCGTTGGAGCCGTCATGACGCACCACCTTGTTTATCGGTCATCAAGCCGGCCATCGGCAGCGGCATGCCATAACCGCCAAGAGGAATGATCCGCCGGACGGAACTGCCTAACGCTTCGATAATGCGCTCAAATCGGCGATCATCTTCTCCGAAGAACCCGTTAAGTTCGACCAAATTCAACCAGGTTTCAGGGCGTTGGTCATCGCGCCAAGCTTGGATGTCGACGGATTCCAGCGTTAATGCTTTAAACGCATCGTTGAGTTGACGTGCACTGATTGATTCATTGGCTTCAATGGCGATCATGGTCCGGTCATGTTCCGTCTGTTCTTGGGGGACCGGACAAATCGCTAAAGCCTCGATATTTTGTTCGCGCGAATTACCCGGCCCGGCAAAAGGCAGGCGGGCAATCACCCGGGGTCGGGCTTCGTTGCTGTTAACGAGATGCGGCCACCATGGCGTTTTATCGTCGCGCGTGGGCAGCGGTAATATGCCGACCGTTGCATTTTGCGACTGAACAGATTCGATTATCCGATGTGCCGAACCGAAACCGGTCATGTTGGTGAACGTGCCGTATTGGTCGCGTGCTAAATCCCAAAGACCGCTATCGGCCTGGGGCATGTAAACAGCAATCGAAAATGGGCCCTCGATCGATAGGGTCGCCATGATGATGACGCGCCAAATATGGCTCAGGTCACGCAAGGGGAATACACCCGAATGGCGGGCAGCCAGCCGGTACAAAATTTCAGCCTCACGCGCCGGGCGAATTTTTATCGCCTGGTCGTGCTTAAAGTCTCGAACCTGTTCCACGACCTTGGTCCGCGCCATGAGAAGGTCGTGAATCTGCGTGTCGATGGCATCGATTTCCTGCCTCAACGCATTTAAGTCTTTTTGCCCGCTCATGCCCTAATTCGGCCCTTTTCCGTTCTCTTGAGGGTGTTAACGCGCCGCAGTGATACTGCCATGTCCTTGCAAAATCAAAGAAAACGTTGACAGTATTCCCTCAGATTCCTAGCAATGACGCCTTCATTTGACCATATCGCATGGGAAAGGCACCAGGATGAGCGGTCCAACAGGCGGTAAATCCGGCGAAAATTCAACAATCTCCCTGCCGGGCCATCAGGCCCAGCTGGGTGTTCAGGCTCCCTTGCGCCTGGATAGCGGTGCTGAATTAAGCAATTTCACTGTCGCCTATCAAACCTATGGCCAGCTGAATGCCGATAAATCCAATGCCATTTTGGTTTGTCATGCCTTAACTGGGGATCAGTTTATTGCCGAATCCCACCCGATGACCGGTAAGCCTGGTTGGTGGGAAATCATGGTCGGTCCCGGCAAGCCGTTGGACACGGACCGGTATTTTATTATTTGCGTCAATATTATCGGCGGGTGCATGGGGACTATTGGTCCGAAAGAAATCAATCCCGCCAACGGCAAACCTTGGGCCCTTGATTTTCCGGTGATTACCGTTGGCGATATGGTGCGCGCGCAAACATTGCTGCTGGACCAACTTGAAATCGAACAGTTGTTTTGTGTCGTCGGTGGATCAATGGGCGGTATGCAGGTCCTCGAATGGGCGGCTAAGTACCCCGAACGTGTGTTTTCGGCGGTACCGATTGCTACGACGGCAAAACACTCGGCGCAAAACATAGCTTTTCATGAAGTCGGGCGCCAGGCGATCATGGCCGATCCGGATTGGTGCGATGGTCAGTATCTTTCATTTGGAAAAGTACCGAGTCGCGGTTTATCGATAGCGCGCATGGCAGCACATATCACGTATTTATCTGATATGGCCTTGCTGAGAAAATTCGGCCGCCGTTTGCAAGACCGTGACAGCGTTTCCTACGGCTTCGATGCCGATTTTCAAGTGGAAAGTTATTTGCGTCACCAAGGCAGTACGTTTGTCGACCGCTTCGATGCGAATTCATATCTCTACATTACGCGGGCGATGGATTATTTTGATCTTGTGAGTGAGTATAACGGCGTATTGGCTAATGCGTTTAAGGATACAAAAACACGATTTTGTGTGTTCTCTTTTACAAGTGACTGGCTTTATCCGACAGAAGAAAGCCGACTGATCGTCCGCGCGCTGAATGCTGTGGCGGCCAATGTGAGTTTTGTCGAAATTGATTCGGATGCGGGCCATGATGCTTTTTTGGTGGATGAGCCCGAATTTGAAAAGTTGTTGGCCGGTTTTTTAGAAGGCGCCGCTGAACATCGGGGATTGCCGCGGGTGGTTAAACAATGACTCCTTCGGAACAAAAAGCCATTCGTATCGACCTGCAGATCATTGCCGATATGATCGAACCCGATACACGGTTGCTTGATGTCGGTTGCGGCAATGGCGACCTGCTCGATTATTTGGTTCATTTTAAACAGGTTGATGGCCGCGGTATTGAAATCAGTACTGAAGGCGTGCGCTCTTGTGTGAATGCGGGTTTGTCCGTGATACAGGGTGATGCAGATACTGATCTTGAGACTTATCCCGATCAGGCGTTTGATTATGTCGTTTTGAGCCAAACATTGCAGACGGTAACTGCGCCGCGTGTTGTTCTTGAAAACATGCTGCGGATTGGCCGTCGGGCGATTGTTTCTTTTCCGAATTTCGCCTATTGGCGGCTGCGCTTGTATTTAGCTCTGACCGGAAGAATGCCGGTTAGTAAATCACTACCGTATCAGTGGCATAACACGCCGAATATTCATCTTTGCACGATCAAGGATTTTTTAGCCACATGCGACGAATTGGGTTTTGTTGTTGAACGCAGCGTCGCTTTGAATAAGGAAGGTCATGTGCGGCGTATTCGCTCAAGCCCGTTCTTATCAAATTTACTCGGTGTCCAAGCAGTCTTTATGCTTAAAAAATAAATTATCTGCTTCTTTGGCTGGAGGATGAATTGCCCGGCGTTACGGTCGCATAAGCCCGCTGTTGTGCCGGTGCTGGTTGTATATTGCCGGCGTAAAGCTGCTTTGATGCCTCTATCAGTACGATGCCTGAAAATGTCGAAAAAACTTTCTCGCCGACTTTTTCCCACGCTGGTGCCGCCGCAAGGATCATACGCGAATGAACCGGCGGAATGTAGAGCGCTGAATAGGATTGAAGCGGCGTGAATAAATTTTCACGCAAAAGCCGTGAAATTTGAAACGGCGAGTAAGGTTGTCCATGGCCGAAAGGTGTTCGCTCAATTCGTGACCAAATACCGCTTCTGTTGGGGACAACAACAAGGAGCCGCCCGCTGCCGGTTAGGATCCGCCAAACTTCGCGCAACAATGGCCGGATTTGTTCCGTACATTCAAGCGCATGAACGAGAAGGACACGATCCATGGACAAGTCCGCCAGCGGAAGATCGCATTCATCACAAAGGGCCGTCAGTCCTTTCCCTTCATGAGGCCAGTGTAATACGCCTTGCCGCGCCGGCATGGCAGCAGTCACGCGCGCCGCTTCGGCACGAAACGAATTTAAGAAGGGTGTTGCATACCCAAGGCCAAGGACGTTCATGCCCTTCGTATCCACCCAAATATCGCGAATGCGCCGGCTGATCACCCGCTGGGCGGCTGCGCCCAGGCTGCTTGCATAAAAGTCCCTTAAATCGACAACGTCGGTCCACATAGGCCGAGTTTAGCACGGACTGGCCGCGCGGTCGCTTATTGGAATGGGGCCCGGTATGCTAAGCCATGTATTGGCCGCCGTTTGCCGATAATGTCGATCCGGTGATAAATCCGGCATCATCCGCGGCAAGAAAGACGACGCAGCGGGCGACTTCCTCGGGCTCGCCCAAACGGCCGACGGGTATAAAGGGCAGAATTTTTTCGTTCAGAACCTTTTCCGGCACGGCCTGGACCATCTCGGTGCCGATATAACCAGGCGCGATGGCATTAACGGTTACGTTTTTAAATGCGCCTTCCTGGGCGAGTGCTTTGGTAAAGCCGATCATGCCGGCCTTGGCCGTCGAATAGTTGGTCTGCCCCATTTGTCCCTTTTGGCCGTTCACGGAACTGATGCTGATAATCCGGCCAAAGCCGCGTTCGCGCATCCCGGGGAAAACTTGATTGCTGACATTGAAGACGCTGTTCAAGTTGGTGTTGATGACGGCGTTCCAGGATTCGGCATCCATGCGGTGAAACATCGTATCCCGCGTAATGCCGGCATTGTTTACAAGAACGTCAATGGGGCCGATCGCGCCTTCAATTTCTTTAACGCCTTTTTCACAGGCCGCAAAATCACTGACATCGAATTTAAAAATATCGATGCCGGTTTTTTCTTTGAAGTTTTCCGCCTCTTCGTCATTACCGTGATAGTTAGCCGCAACCGTATATCCCGCGTCTCTTAAGGCGATGCAAACGGCGCGGCCGATACCGCGGGTTCCGCCGGTTACAAGTGCTACGCGTGCCATTCGAAGTTCTCCTTTATTGAATTGAAATATTGCAGGTGTTTGTTGGAATCATTAATCGCGTTCTACGCACATGGCGATGCCCATGCCGCCGCCGATGCAAAGTGTCGCCAATCCTTTTTTGGCGTCGCGCTTCTGCATTTCATGGAGCAGTGTCACCATGACACGTGTGCCGGATGCACCGACAGGATGGCCGAGAGCGATGGCGCCGCCGTTGACGTTAACTTTAGCCGGGTCCCAACCGAGGTCTTTGTTTACGGCCAAAGCTTGCGCGGCAAAAGCTTCATTGGCTTCAATCAGGTCGAGATCATCGATGTTCCATCCGGCTTTTTCCAAAGCGGCCTGGCTGGCCGGTATGGGCCCGGTGCCCATGACATCGGGTTCGACACCGGCCGTCGCCCAACTGGCGATGCGAGCTAGAGGTTTTATGCCGCGTTGCTTGGCTTCTTCCGAGCTCATCAGCACGACGGCGGCGGCACCATCATTGATACCTGAAGCGTTACCGGCGGTTACGGTGCCCTCTTTATCGAAAGCAGGGCGCAATTTTGAAAGCGATTCGCTGGTCGTGCCGGCACGGGGGTATTCATCGTCTTCCATAACCGTATCGCCTTTACGGCCCTTGATGGTGATGGGCACGATTTCGTCTTTGAATTTTCCGTCTTTTTGTGCGGCTTCCGCTTTTTGCTGGGATGCGGCGGCGAATTCGTCCTGCTCGTCACGAGTCAGCTGCCAACGCTTGGCGACATTTTCGGCGGTTGTTCCCATGTGATAACCGTTGATGGCGCACCACAAGCCGTCCTTGATCATGGTGTCGACAAGCTGGGCGTCACCCATTTTGACGCCGTTTCGCATATGAATGTAATGCGGTGCGTTGCTCATGCTTTCTTGACCGCCGGCGACAACGACATCGCTTTCCCCGAGTTGTATGGCCTGCATGCCGAGGGCAATTGAGCGGAGACCTGAACCGCAAACCTGGTTGACCATGTACGCTGTCCGTTCGGCCGGGACACCCACGGCGAGCGCGGCCTGCCGGGCCGGGTTCATGCCGGCGCCGGCAGTCAGGATTTGTCCCATAATAACTTCCGAGACATCGCCGGGTTCTACCGTGGCCCGTTTGAGGGCTTCGCGGATGGCGTTTTCACCGAGCACATGGGCCGGGAGGGGGCTGAGGGTACCGCTGAAGGCACCAATGGGCGTTCGGGCGGCGCTGGCGATGATGATGTCGGTCATGGGTGATCTCCTTGCATTGGTCGCCGCGGTTGAAAGCACGTGCAGCATTATGTTTAAGCGGCTGAATATCGCCTCCGAATATAAGCCTTCGGATCAATCGGACAAGAGAAAATGTTGCAATGCAAAATAAATTCGCGTACACCGTGACCGGGCGATTGATTCTCCTTTAACTCCATATAGTTAAACGTTTTTTGGTGATTTGATCAGTCAAATCATAGGAAGACTTGCAGACCAAATCGGTCTGGGATTTGTGCGGAGCCGTTTATTGCATTGCAATAATTTTACGAATTCCGCTATATAGGCGCTCACCCGCCTTCATGAAACTGATCGAGACAGAGCGCGATGAGTGCAGAAAACGGCGTCGATAAAGACGTTGTCACCATTAAAAAATACGCCAACCGGCGGCTCTATAACACGGCGACGAGCAGCTATGTCACGCTCGATTATCTGTCGCAAATGGTGAAGGACGGCATCGACTTCGTTGTTGTCGATGCAAAATCCGGTGAGGATTTAACCCGTTCGGTTCTCACTCAAATCATCGTCGAAGAAGAGGCTAAAGGCCAAAACCTACTGCCTATCACTTTTTTACGGCATTTAATCAGTTTTTACGGCGATAGCCTGCAAGGGTTGGTGCCTCGGTATTTGGAACATACGATGCATTCATTTGCCCGGAACCAAGAGCAAATGCGGCAATATATGCGTGATACGCTGCAAGGCATTTCGCCGTTTTCTCATTTTGAAGAAGTCGGCAAGCAAAATATGGCGGTTTTTGAAAACGCCATGGAAATGTTTTCCCCGTTTTATGATAATCAACAGGGTGATGCATCATCAGCATCGGGCGACAAAAGGGATGATAAAAAACAAGGCAAGCAAGAGGATCGTGCGCAGCCGAAAGAATCCGCAACATCGTCAGCCGAGCAAGCTCAGGAGCTCAATCAATTGCGTGAACAGCTCAATCAAATGCAACGGCAGCTTGAAAACATGATCGACCCCGCCAACAAGACTAAATAAACGGTCTAAAAGCTTATTTTTCGGCAGCAATTTTTCGTTTTAGTCCACGTCCCAGTGGTAACAAAAAGTTGAATTCCCCGGCACTTCCGGACGCTTTAGGTTTTTTGGACCAAACGAATTTGGACCCATTGCAACCAATCGCAATCCCGAATGGTTGAAACGATTAAGGCCAAAGGGTTTATGTCGAAAGGAATTCTGCTGTGCCTAGAAAGAGTAAAAATTCGGCGGACAAAGCCGACAAGCTAAACGCAGGCAGCCGGGCAACCATGACGGATTGCTATGTCGGTTCGCGAATCAGAGCCCGCCGGATTATGTTGGGATTGAGTCAGCAGCAAATGGCCGATTTGATCGGTGTGACCTATCAACAAACGCATAAATACGAACGCGGCATCAACCGGATTTCAGCCGGCCGGCTGTACGAAATTGCACAAGTCTTAAAAGTGCCGGTTAGCTTTTTCTTTGATGGTCTTAATGATCAAGTTGACGAATCGTCCTTGCCAGATCGCCAACGGATGTGCCTTGAACTGGCGCGAAACTTTTCTAAAATTTCGAATGAACGCCATCAAGATGCGCTCAGTCATCTGGCCCGGGCCATGGCGATGGAATAATAAAGTCCGATGAGCCGGCTATTTGATTTCCCGCAAAACCCGAAAGCCGATGCCGTAACTTTTAACCCGGTAATCGTTTTTAAATCGCCAAGCAGGCCGCATATTCTTTGAAATGTAGTACCAAGAACCGCCACGCATGACCCGTTCCCGGCATTTGTCGAGGATCCGCGGACTGCCATCGACAGGGGCACCTTTATAATGGGGGACCCAGCAATCGAGCACCCATTCCCATACATTGCCGCTGGTATCATAGAGGCCGAAAGGATTGGCTTTAAACGACCCGACAGGTGCTGAGCCTTTCTTGCTCCATTTACTTTTACAATCCCGGCAATTGGCTAAATTCACGCCTTTTTCGTCGCCCCACCAAAACTCCGTTGTGGTGCCGCCGCGGGCGGCGTATTCCCATTCGGCCTCGGAGGGCATTCGGTAGGTGTGGCCGGTTTTTTTCGATAGCCAACGGGGGAAGAACTGCATTTCAAGCCAAGTTAAGTTGATCACCGGTCGCGGTCCGCGCCCCCATTTGTGATCATCCGGCATGCGCGGGCAGCCTTTATCCTTTATGCAAGCCGCCCAATTGTCGAACGTAACCTCGAAACGACCGATGGCGTAGGGTTTTGATATCGACACTTTATGGGGTGGCTTTTCGTATTTGTGGCGGCTGTCCGTGCCCATCGTAAATGATCCCGATGGGATGACGACCATTTCAGGGCATTCTTTACAGTCTTTAAAAACCGTTCCCGGCAGTAATTTTTCCGCCGTTGCAGGCGCCGTCGTCCCCAAGCCCGATAGCAAGCTGCCGATAAGAAATAAGAACGGTTTTATAAAATGATTGCGGTTCATA
>CALINB010000318.1 GCA_938045325.1 uncultured Rhodospirillales bacterium
CCGAAATTTCCAAGGACGGCTCGGCAATTATGAATCCGACATCATGGTGTCGTCTTCAGCGACAGTCGCAGCATCCGCAGTAACAGGACATGTGACCGATCCTCGCGAGATCGAGGGCGGACACTGGAGGGCCGCATGAGCAGCAACGCAAAAATTAAAGGCAATGCCCACAAATTTGGCGATAACATCAACACCGACGTTCATTGCTCGAATAAGTACACCCCCGGTTTAGATGTCGATGATGTTTCTAAGATCGCCTTGTCGAAGCTTGACGAAAAATTTCACGACAGCTTCAAGATGGGCGATGTGCTGGTTGCGGGCGAGAATTTCGGCATCAATTCATCGCGCGAATTTGCCGTGCATGTTTTGAAAAAGATCGGCATCTCCGCCATTGTGGCGAAGTCCTATGGTCGGCAGTTTTTCAGAAACGCCATTAACAATGGTATGCCGTTGATCGAATGCGATACCGATGGGATTGATTCGTCTGATGCGATTGAGATCGATCTTGAAACCGGCAAAGTTTCAGTCGCGGATAAAAACTTTGAACGGGATACACCGCCGTTGCCGAAAGAAGTCCAAGCGATCTTGGGAGCGGGCGGCTTGATACCGTTTATTAAAGAGCATCCGGATTGGAAGCTAAATTAAATAGGGCTCCGAGAGCCGTTTAAATACGTTTGCTGAAATAGGGGGCAGGCACTATCTCAATTGCCGTGCCGCCTGGTGCGATGTAACGGAACGGAACTTTCCCGCGTGTGGTTTGAAGTTTTACACCGGTATCCTGGATCTTTCGGCACCGTTCCTCAAAATCTTCGACCTCGAAGCCGATATGGTGGATTCGCGGCGGGCCGTCGCAATCGTCCGGATGATAAGTCACGGCGAAGGATATATTGCCGTCGGAAAGGTCGTGGGTATAACGGCCCTCGTTTTCACGCACCTCGTCTGAGCGGAGGCCCCAAACGTCGATATAGTATTGGCTGGCTTCAACAGCGGCTTTCCGGCTTGGCAGGCGTAAGGCGATATGCTTAATCGGCAGTGGAGTCTTCAGGTTCGCACGTTTGCCGAAAAACGGTGTCGGCGCGAATTCGGCAACAGTTCCCCCCGGCGCGCGGAATTTAATGGGGACCTGTCCCGGGGCACTGAATAATTCAAGGCCGGATTTAATCACGTCGTTTGAGCGTTGCTCGAAGTTATCGACATCGAAGCCGATATGATGGATCAACGGCGGCTGTCCGGCAGCGGTGGCTTCCTTTTGCGGCGCATCCGGACGGTAATGGGTGAGAGCAAGGGCAAAAGTGCCATCAGTCATATCCAGGGTCAACAGACCGCGGCGGTCACGCGTACTTAAATAACGTAGGCCGTAAAAGCGCTCGAGATGATCCTTCAGGGCCTCGGCGTCTTCCGGCGAACTCAGGTTATAAGCAAGGTGTGTGATTTTCATGTGTCCGGCTTTCATTCGGCGCCCTGGGCGTACCGATGGGATTGGCCGAAGCGTGACTTTAATTCGCTGGCGACGGAATCCAGGCTTTCGACATCAGCGAATTTCATGTCCATGTCGAATAGATTAGCTTTGTGTTGGGTCGGACTGCGATCAGCACAGGCCTCTGCTACGACAATGTTTCGGAAGTTGTGTGCAAACGCATCGGTTACTGTTGCCCGGACACAACCGCTGGTTACAAGACCGCAAATAACAAGCGTATCGATCGCCTCGTAGCGCAGCCAGGCTTCAAGGGGGGTGCCAAAAAAAGCGGATGATTTGTTTTTATAAACGATCACATCTTCCGGGCGGGGCGCATAGGAGGCAGGCCATTCGTCGGCATAAACGTCTTTGGCGATCGATGGGTCGGCGTTTTGCTCGTTTCGAAGGGTTTCGTAGCGAACATCGCGCATGCCCCGCTTGACGGGGTGGTCGCGGTCATCACGGCGGACGTAATATATCGGTAAATTCAACTGACGAAATGCATCGGTTAATTCAGCGATGGCGGCTATCGTCGCATCGGGGTCCTGTGTGCCGCAAAAAGGATATTTCGGATCAACAAACATGTTGTGCGAATCCACATTGAGCAACGCAACACGTTGCCCTATGCCGAATTTCGCATTCCCATGACCGGCCCGCGAATAATCCGCAAGTTCCGCTTCGCTCAGCCATTCTTTCCACTTATCAAGTTTGCTCATCGTACTCTGGAATAGGCATATTTAATAAGGTCAACAAGCATATTCCCATTTGTTTCGTGCCCAAGTCTAGATGCATAGAAAAAGGCCCCGCAATGCGGGGCCTTAAACAGTTATGTCACGTAGAAATATGGTAATTATCGCCGTAGTAGCTCTTCGCGTAATGAGCGCATCGGGTCGCGATCCGTATCGGATGGTTGATTGAGCATACGCTTATTTCGCGTCGGCATCTGGATGATGGCCTCATTAAATGTATTCAGGAAATTTTGTGATGGCATAATTGTGGGGGCCGTGGGAGCGGCATTCAACCCAGCAACATTCGTTGTGTGAAACTTTCTGTTGAGTGTTACGGCGCCGGCTTGGTTTAATAACAATCCAATTATTATACGCTAATCTGATCGGCTTCACACCTATACAGTAGTATAAGTAAGAACCTTCACAACCATAGGATACATATCCCATGTGCGGGTAATTTACTTGGAAATATTGGTTGAATAATGCGTTAAGTGGTGCCGGCGGCAGGAGTCGAACCCGCGACCCCGTGATTACAAATCACGTGCTCTACCAACTGAGCTACGCCGGCTTAATAGGTCTTAAGTAGACATGCTTCTTTTAATCGGCAAGAGACATAAAGCCAAGTGTAGAAATGCATTGATTATTGGCATGTCCACCAGTTCTTTCTCAATGTACTGCGGTGAAATTCGTATAAAGCGGTTAATTGGATGATGTTTGGCTTGCAGTCTTCAAAAATGTCTTTTCTGGCAAGGCACGTCAACAAATTTTGAGCAGATTTTTTAATGTCTAAAATTTGCAATGACTGTTGATCATCAATCGTCTTGCAAAAGCCGCTTTGTGCTAAAATTTTAAAAGGATTTTTGCCTTTCATTTGTTCTTCC
This sequence comes from uncultured Rhodospirillales bacterium, assembly GCA_938045325.1. GTDB lineage: Bacteria > Pseudomonadota > Alphaproteobacteria > Rhodospirillales > CALINB01 > CALINB01. The sequence continues at coordinate 3,066 of CALINB010000318.1, forward strand.
GGCTGCCATCGTGAAGCCAGTTTAGTTGCTTAATTAATTTCGTCTACGGTCATCCTTTTTTTAATGATTTTTAATTTTGATTCAGCTTGTGGATGAAAATTAGATGCCGCTAAATAAATCCACATGTAGGCTAAGACGTCATCTGCTTCCAGGCCGTGTTTTCCTTCCCAATAGAACAAGCCAAGAAATTATTGCGCACGAACGATATCCTGTTGTGCGGCAAGTTTAAGCCA